>CAJYRH010000552.1 GCA_913776795.1 uncultured Pseudorhodoferax sp.
GTTCCAGAGCAGCAGCGTGTCCAGCAGCTCGCGCGTGGGGTTGCGGCCGCCACCGCCGCCGGCCGGCACCGCCTTGCGGCCGGAGTGGCGCCGGCCGATGATTTCCATCTGCGCGGTGGCGGTCTGCACGCCCCAGGCGCGGCGCTGCAGCATGGCGTCCAGCAGGTCCCAGCTGTCGTTGGGGGCCAGCTCCAGCAGAGCCTGGTCGACGGCGGCCAGTGCCACCTCGGCGCCTGCGGCGGGCTTGCCGTCGGGCAGCCTGGCGCTGATGCGCACCTGCACGCGCTCGCGCACCTGGTAGCTCGCGCGGTCGGGCTGCACCTGCACATCGATGCGGTGCGCGCGCGTGCCGACCCTGAGCTCGGCCACGCCCAGGCGGAAGGCGGGTTTGGACAGATCCACCATGGCGCTCGGCGCCACCACCTCGCCGCGGCTGTTCCAGAACGCGCTCCACCAGCTGCGCGGCGCCTTGTAGCCCCAGGTGAAGAACGAGTACCAGGGCACCTCGCGCAGCCGGCCCCGCAGCACCAGCGCGCTGACGTAGACGTTGGGCCCCCAGCCTTCCTGCACCTTCAGGCGCAGCGTCGGGTCTCGCCCACTCAGTTCGACGACCTCGTGCCACAGCACGCCCTCGCGCTCCACCGTGACCAGGGCCGTGGCCTGGCGGAACGGCATGCGCACCTGCAGCACGGCGGTGTCGCCCGGGTTCACGGCGCGCTGTTCGGGCAAGAGGTCGATGCGGTCGTGGTTCTCGCCGCCGAACCAGAGTTCGCCCTGGCGCGTGACCCACACGGAGCTGGCCGCCTGCACGCTGCGGCCGGCCTCGTCCCTGGCCGTCACCACCAGTTCGACCTCGCCGCCCTGGCCCAGCTGGGCCTCGCACAGCAGCAGGCCGCGCGCGTCGCTCTTGCCGCTGCAGACGCTGCCCAGGTCCTTGGTCTCGCGTTGGGTGTCGTAGGTGTAGAAGCCGCCCACCATGCGCTTGCGGCTGGTGGTCGCCACATGGGCCTGGGCGCGCACGTCCAGCGCCACGCCGGCCTTGGGCTTGCCCGCCAGGTCCAGCGCCAGCGCCTGCAGCTGCACCTTGCCGCGCGCAGAAACCCAGCCTTCGGTCTTGAGGCCCGCCACCACGCCGGCCGGCCAGACCGTGTGCGTGCCGCGCAGGGTCTGGATCTCGCCGTTCGGGTCGGCGTAGCGGGCTTCCAGCAGCAGCTCCTGCGCGCGTGGCGCGGCCGGGATCTCGGGCAGCGCCACACGGCCCGCGCCCTGGGCGTCCAGCGTCACGGGCAGCTTGTTGGCGATCACGCGCGGGCCGTTGGCGGCCTCGGATTCCTCTTCGCCTTCGTCGGAGTTGCCTTGGCGCCGGTCGCGCGGCGGCGCGAAGCTGAACGCGTCGTAGCCGTCGAACTGCAGCCAGCGCTCGCGCAGCAGCGCAGAGACTTCCACGGGCAGCCTGGCCGCGCCGCCACCGGCCACGTAGTTGACCTGCACGTTGGCCGCCAGCGCGCCGGGCTGCACCAGCGGCCCGCTGGTGGCGGGCGTGACGCGGCCCTCCATGACGGGCAGGCGGAACTCCTCCACGCGGAAACGGCCCGACACCAGGCTGCGCTCGGCCTCCTGCTCCGTGCCGACCAGCTCGATCTGGTACTCGCCGAGTTTGGCCGCGGGCGGCAGCTTGAAGCTGCTCTGCGCGCTGCGCCCGCCCGTCGTGGTGTCGCGCCAGGCCAGCGGCTGCTCGAACTGCTGGCCACTGCCCACGTGGGTGATGCGCAGGGTGGCCGGGCGCCAGGCGGCCGGCGCCAGGCCGGCGCTGGTCTCGGTGCGCAGCAGGTGCTTCATGCCCACGGTCTCGCCGGCGCGCAGCAGCGTGCGGTCCAGGATGGTGTGGGCGCGCAGGTCGGGCGCCACCTCCTGGCTGGTCGGCAGGTCAAAGCGCCAGGGCTCGATGCCGCGGTTCCAGTCGCTGAAGGTGAAGGCCAGGTCCTCCACGCCGTCGGCGCCGTGCGCGCGGGCCGTGACGAACCAGGTGGCGGCCGCTTCGTCCTGCGCGCAGGAGGGCGGCTCGGGCGACAGGCCCTTCAGTTGCACCACGCCCTGGGCATCGGTCTGGCCGTTGGCCACCTCGCGGCCGCGGCAGTCGCTGACGGCCACGCGCGCCCCGGCCACGGGCTTGCCGCTGTCCAGCGCCGTGACCCAGGCCAGCGCGTTCTCGCGGCCGAGCTTGAAGTGCACGCCCAGGTTGGTGACCAGCGCGGCGGTGCGCACGACCATGGTCCGCTCGGGGCCGTAGCGCTCGTCGAGCAGGGCGGCGCCGAGCTGGCGGGAGGCGATCTCGACCACGTGAAAGCCCGGCGCCATCGGGATGCCGACCACCTCGAAGGGCCGCGGGTCGTTGCCGTCCGCTTCCGGCAGCTTGAGCTGCTGCACGCCGTTCTGCCCGGCCAGCAGCGACAGCATGCGCGACTGCACCCATCCCTTCTGGTCGGGGTCGACCACGCGCGGCAGCGGCTGCCTGAGGTCGCGTGCAGCCTGCTTGCGTTCGACCTGGAAGCGGTCGTAGCGCTGCACCTTGCGCCACCAGGCCAGGATCTCGGCATCGCTCTGTGGACGCAGCGTGGCGACCTGGCCGTCGGCGATGCGCAGCGCGCCCACGCCGGGCGCGGCCTCGATGCGGCGCACGGTCACGGGCAGCAGCGGCGGGCCGTCGGGCTCGGCCAGGCGCTCGACGATGCCGAAGGGCGCGGAGGCGAACTTGGCCAGCGGCGGCATGGCGCCCGTGCGCACGGCCAGCGGGAAGCTGTCGGCGTTCTCCAGCGGCCGGTCGGAGGCGTCGCGCAGCCTGGCGGGCAGCGTGAGTTGGTAGTCGGTGCTTTCGGTGAACGGCGGGTCGAAGCGCAGGCCGTCGACCAGCGCGTCGGTGCTGTCGTCGATCTGCGGCGCGATATTGCGGCCACCGCCCTGCAACCGGATGGCCGCGGCCTGCGCGCGCGGCAGCGGTGCGCTGAACTGCAGGCGCAGCGGCCGGATCGGCAGGCAGTCGGCCTGGGCGTTCTCGCGCTCGCAGCTGAAGCTGGCCGTGAAGGGCGCGCGCACCGTGAAGTCGAAGCGCCGCTCGCTGCGGGTGGCGACGCCGCTGGGTGTCGCCACGCCGGCGCCGTAGACGATCTGCAGGTCGGCCGAGGGCGGCAGGCGCCGGTTGCAGGCCAGAGTCTGCACGGCCAGCGGCGCCTTGGCGGCCTCCTGCTCCAGACGGCGCGCCTTGAGCAGCGCTGCGCGCTCGGCACCCTCGACCAGGCGCACGGGGACCCGTTCGCCGATGCCCTCGACCGCGCACCAGACATTGGCGCGCACGCTGTCGAGCGTGGCCGGGCCATTGAGCCGGAGCACGAAGAACTGCTGCTCGTCGACCTGGCCGCCGTAGGGCCAGGTGCTGCGCACGACAGGGCCACCGGTCTGGAACGTGAAGCGCGTGCGGCCCGTGAGTTCCAGGCCGGTGTTGGCCGCCACCTCGCAGCGCTGGCCCGGCGGCAGGTCGTTCTCGAACTGCCAGACCCATTCGCGTGCGTTGTTCCAGCGGCCCGTGCCGCGGCCGGCAGCCTCGTCGGTGCAGCGCACGGTGGCCGGCGCGGCGGCACGTGCATCGCCGAAGCGCGTGGCGTCCTGGTCGAAGCGCACGACGACCTGGCGCGCCTGAGCCACTTCGCCCTGGGGCGTGACGGCGGTGATCTGCAGGGCCTGGGCGGCGGGCGCCGCGAGGGCGGAAGCGAGGAGCAGGGGGAGCAGGGGGAGCAGGGGTCTGAGCGGCACGCTGGCGGTCCTTCTTGTGGCCGCCGAGGTTAGCTCAGCCGCCAGGCCGCTTGCGCTGGTGCGATTGCAACGCACGCTGCCATGCGGCCAGCCGCGGCTCGGCGGCGGCCCCGCTGGCGATCAACTGATCGAGCAGGATCTCCTGGTCGGCGCTGAGCGGGTCGGGGAACACCGGCTCGACCTCCACCACCTGCGTGCCGCGTGGCCCGCGGTGGCGCACCGGAAAGCCCAGGCCCGGCAACTCGTAGCGCCGGCGGTCGCGCTGCAGCGCGAGCGGCTGCACGCCGTCCAGCGTGGGCACGGGCACGCTGCGGTTGGCCATCCAGCCGAAACCGTCGACCGGCAGGCGGCACAGCAGGCTGCCGTCGTCCTGCAACGTGAACAGCGGATGCGGCGCCAGGCCGACCTGCACTTCCAGATCGGCCGGTGCACGGCGCGACGCCACATGCAGCAGGTCGCCGTTGCGCACGCCGGGCGGGATGCGCACCTGCACCTCGTAGTCCTGGGCGGGGAGCTTGCCGCTGCCGGTGCAATGGCGGCAGCCCTCGCGCGCGGCGCCAGTGCCGGCGCAGTCCTCGCATTGCTCGGGCTGGCCGGGCCAGCCGAACCAGGCGGAGGGCCGCACGAAGGTGCCGCTGCCCCGGCAGCGCCGGCACGCGTTGCCGGTCAGGCGGTGGCCCAGGCCTTCGCAGTCGTGGCAGACCGGCATGAACTTGCCGCGCAATGCCTTGATGCATCCAGCTGCGGCCTCCTGCAGCGTCAGCTTGAGCTTGCGGCGGATCGGTGCATGGGCGGGCCGTGCGTCGTGCGCAGGGGCAGCGGCCGGAGGTCCGGAGGGCGGTGCCGCGGCAGGCGGCGCAGCCGGAGGTGGCGGTGGTGGCGGTGGCTCAGGGGGGCCGGACGCGTCCGCCTGGCCCTGACGGGTGCGCTGGAGCGAGGCGAAAGCCTGGTTGATGCGCTGCATCCGCGCGACTGCGTGGGCACTGGCATTGCGGTCCGGATGCCAGCGCGAGGCCAGGCGGCGCCAGGCGGCCTTGATCTCTGCCTCGCTGGCGTCGTTGGGCAGGCCCAGTTCGGCAAAGGCTTGGTCGTTGCCCACGTGCGTTTCCTCTTCGGCCGCGATGGTAGCCGATTTTGCTGCGCTGCAGCATTCGGCAAGACGGCCGGCTTTTCCGGCGCTTATCGGCGCTTCGCAGGAGCACGGCAGCGGTTCAATCGGAGGCTTCGTGTCACAACAGGTTACAGGGAGTTCCGATGCGATCCACCGCCACGCCGCTGTCGGCCACGCCACCCGCCATCTCGCGGGGCAGGCTGATCCGCGAGCTGTCCGTCTTTGCCACACCGCGCAACAGGAGCGGCGCCCTGCTGCTGCTGCGCGACGGTGCGCTGTACTGGGGCCTGTGGACGGCCGTGCTGTTCGCGCCGGCCTTGGGCTGGAAGATCCTGGCCGCCGTGCTGCTGGGCATCCGGCTGACGTCCATGTACACGCTGGCGCACGATGCCTCGCACCGCACCCTGTTCGCCAGCCGGCGCTGGAACTGGATCGCGGCGCTGGCCCTGGGCGTGCCTTCGGTGCAGAACTACCGCATGTGGACGCACGACCACAACCATGTGCACCACCCGCGCACCAACGGCGACCATTTCGACTTCTACCGCCCGTTTTCCAAGGCCGAGTACGACGCGCTGGGCCCGCTGCAGCAGCTGGCTGAACGCCTGTGCCGCGCGCCCAACGTGTTCGGCCTGTTCGTCTACTGGCTGGTGCGCTGGATCCCCACACGCGTGTGGCCCAACCCGCGCACCCCGGTGGAGCAGCGCGGCGTGTCCATGGCCTATGCCGTGCCGCTGGTGCTGTTCCATGGCGGCATGGTGGCTTTCCTGGCGCTGGTGGCGCCGCGCATCGCGCCGATCGAGGCCGGCACGGCCGTGCTGCTGGGCTGGTTCGGCCCGCTGATGCTGCACTTCTGGATCAGCAGCGCCACGCTGTACCTCATGCACACGCATCCCAACATTCCCTGGTTCAAGGGCGAGATCGCGCGCTCGGGCGACTACGCGCCCGAGCTGTGTTCCACCGTGCTGACCACGCCCGACTGGTTCAGCAAGATGGTCAACAACGTCTACTGCCATGCCGCCCACCATGCGCACCACGGCATCCCGAGCTACATGCTGCTGCCGGCGCAAAAGCGCATGAACGCGCTGCTGGGCAACCGGCTGGTGGTCGAGCCGCTGTCGCTGTTCTCGATGCTGCGCACGCTGCGCACCTGCAAGCTCTACGACTTCGAGCGCCACCAGTGGCTGGACTTCGACGGCCTGCCGACGGCCGCGCCGATC
>CAJYRH010000553.1 GCA_913776795.1 uncultured Pseudorhodoferax sp.
GTGGCCAGAGGCCTCGCCCGCGAGCTTCAGGTCGACCACGGCGTGGGTGGGCGCGAAATCCTCCAGCTGCAGCAGCAGTTGCTCCAGGCCCGCGGCCACGCGCACGGCGTAGCCGCGGCGCTCGAAGGAGCGCGCCAGCGTGCGTGCAAAGGCCGCGTCGTCCTCGACGATCAGCAGGCGGCGTTCCAGGGGCTCATCGGTCATCGGCAGCATCTTCCTCCAGCAGGGCAATGGCCTGCAGCGGCAGGGTGATGCGCACCTCGGCGCCGCCGCCCTCCAGGTTGCGCGCGGCGACATGGCCGCCCAGCGTGCGCGCCACGTTGACGACCAGGAACAGCCCCAGACCGCGGCCGGGCTGGCCCTTGCTGGACTGGTACGGTTTGCCGAGCTGCTGCAGCATTCCCGGCGCGAAGCCGGGGCCGCGGTCGGACACCGTGAGCACCAGGGTCTGGCCGCTGCGTGCGGCCTGCAGGTGCACATGCTCGGGCGAGACTTCCGCGGCGTTGTCCAGCACGTTGCCGATCATCTGCTGGATGGCCGAATCCGCGACCATCGCCAGATCGTCGCCGAGCTGGTTGTCGAACCGGAAGCCGGGGCAGGGCCGGCGCTGGCGCCAGCGCGCGACCACATGCTCCAGGAAGGCATGGAGCGTGGTGGCCCGCGAGGATTCGCCGCGCGCTTCGCCTGCGGACAGCAGGATGCCGCTCACGATGGCCTTGCAGCGCGCGACCTGGGCCTGCATCTCGGCCACGTCGTCGGCCAGCTCGGGCTCGGAGCTGAAGTGCGGCAGATGCTGCCAGTCGCCCAGGATCACGGCCAGCGTGGACAGCGGCGTGCCGAGTTCGTGCGCCGCGCCGGAGGCCAGCAGCCCCATGCGCACGATGTGCTCTTCCTCGGCCGCGCGCTGGCGCAGCGCGGCCAGGCGCTGGTCGCGCTCGCGCAGGTTGCCGACGATGCGCGTGATGAAGGTCACCAGCAGCGCGGCCGTCAGCGCGAAGCTGGCGAGCAGGCCCAGCACGTAGGGGCTGGCCAGCCCGCGGTGGTGGTCGGGCGCCAGCGGCAGCGGCTGGGCCCACAGCGCCAGCGCGGCGAAGCAGGCCGAGGTGACACCCACCATGGTCCAGGTGGCCCAGGCCGGCAGCAGCACCGCGCCCAGGATCACCTGCAGCAGGTAGAGGAACACGAAGGGGTTGGTCGCGCCGCCGGACAGGTAGAGCTGGGCGGAAAGGGCGGCCACGTCCACCAGCAGCGCCACCAGCAGCTCCACGCTGGTCACACGCCGGCCGGTGCGCGCCCGCAGCAGCGACAGCACGTTGAACGCGACCAGACCGGCCAGCACCGTCAGCATGGGCTCGACCGGAATGGCGATGCGCAGGCCGTAGTGCACGACCTCGATGGTCAGCACCTGGCCGAACACGGCAAGCCAGCGCAGCTGGATCAGCTGGTGCAGGTTTTTGAGGCCGGCGGCCTTGTCGGGGCCGGCCGTGCGCGCGGTGCCGGAAGCGGAAACAGACATGGGGCCGGATTGTCAGTCCGGCGAACGCGGCGCCGCGCGCTGCGCGTACCAGCCGCCGGCCGCCACCATGAGCGCCAGCGCGTACCAGGTCAGGGCGTAGACCAGGTGGTTGTCGGAAAAGCCCAGCACCGTGAGGCCGCCCACGGGCCACTGGCCAGGTGGCGTGGCCCCGGCGTCGACGAAGTACGGCGCCACCCGGTCCGCCGGCAGGCTGCGCGCCGCGGCGATGGCGGCCACGTCGCGCGAATGCCAGCGGTTGGCCGCCGGATCGTTCTCGCGCAGGAAGCCGCCGTGCGGTTCGCTGATGCGCAGCAGGCCGGTGACGCCGGTGACGCCAGGCGGCGGCGCTGCCTCGCGCCGGTCCGGGTCGCGCCGCTCGGGCGGCACGAAACCGCGGTTGACCAGCACGATGCTGCCGTCGGCCAGGCGCAGCGGCGTGAGCACCCAAAAGCCCGCGCCCAGCACCGTGCTGGCCTGCACCAGCACCTCGTCGGCGTGCAGGAACTCGCCTTGCAGCTGCAGGCGGCGGTACTCGAAATCCAGGGGGGCCGCCAGGATGGCGGGCCAGGCCCGCATGTCCGGCGGCGCCATGGGCGCGGCGTTCGCACGCGCCTCGGTGCGCGCGATCAGCGCCTTCTTCCAGCCCATGCGCTGGACCTGCCAGGTGCCCAGCGCGACGAACGCCGCGCTGAGCAGGGCGGCGGCCAGCAGCACCCAGGGCAGGCCGCGCGCACGCCTCATTGCGTGCCGTGCTGGTGCCCGGCGGCGGGCTGCTGGTGCTGGCCGTGCGAGGGCATCATGTTGGTGTTCATGTGGAACATGACCCACAGGGTGCCGGCGATCGCAATCGCGACGAACACCACTGTGAAGATGGTGGACAGCATGGTCCAGCCGCCCTCGACCTTGCCGTTCATGTGCAGGAAGTAAACCATGTGCACCAGGATCTGCACCACGGCGAAGCCGCCCAGGACCAGCACGGCGGTGGTGCGGTCCTCGATGACGTTGTTCATGACCAGCCAAAACGGGATCGCCGTGAGGATGACGGACAGCACGAAGCCGATCACGTACTCGCGCATGGAGCTGTGCGGGCCGACATCGTCGTGGCTGCCGTGGTCGTGGTGGTGATTGTCGTGGTCGCCATGGCCCGCATGGGCAGAAATCTGGGCGTGGGCGTGGGTATCCGAAGCCATCACAGCACTCCCATCAGGTACACGAAGGTGAAGACGCCGATCCACACGACGTCAAGGAAGTGCCAGAACATGGACAGGCACATCAGCCGGCGCTTGTTCTCGAGGATGAGCCCGTGCTTGCCGATCTGCACCATGAGCACCACCAGCCAGATCGTGCCAAAGCTCACGTGCAGGCCGTGCGTGCCGACCAATGCGAAGAAGGCCGACATGGCGGCGCTGCTCTGCGGGCCCGCGCCTTCGAGGATCAGGTGGTGGAACTCGTACAGCTCGACCGCCAGGAAGGCCAGGCCGAACAACCCGGTCACGGCCAACCACACCAGCGTGCCGCCCTTGTCATTGACCTGCTTGCGCAGCATGGCGAAGCCGAAGGTGATGGACGAGAGCAGCAGGAAGGCGGTGTTGAGCGCCACCAGCTTCAGGTCGAACAGCTCGGCACCGCCAGGGCCGCCGGCGTAGCTGCGGCCCAGTACGCCCCAGGTGGCGAACAGGGCGGCGAAGATGAGGCAGTCGCTCATCAGGTACATCCAGAAGCCCAGCGCGGTGCCGTTCTCCGGATGCGGTTCGTGCGCGAGGTGGTATTCGCGCGGCGCTGTGGCGCCCTGGACGCGACGGGCGCCATGCGCGCCAGGGACGCTTGGATGGGCGAGATCAGCCATGTTGTGCCAGCAGTTGGGTGCGCGCGTTTTCGGTGGTAACGACCACATCCGCGGGGATGTGGTAGTCGCGCTTGTAGTTGAAGGTGTGGACGATGGAGGCGACCACGATCGCCGCGAACGAGGCGATGGCCAGTGGCCACATGTGCCAGATCAGCGCAAAGCCCCAGACCAGCGAGAGCACCGAGATGACCACGCCGGAACCGGTGTTCAACGGCATGTGGATGGCTCTGAAGCCTTGCAGCGGCCGCTTGTAGCCGTGCTTCTTCATGTCCCACCAGGCGTCCACCTCGTGCACGACCGGCGTGAAGGCGAAGTTGTACTGCGGCGGGGGCGAGGAGGTGGCCCACTCGAGCGTGCGGCCGTCCCACGGGTCGCCGGTGTGGTCACGCAGCTGGTCGCGCTTGAGGAAGCTCACACCCAGCTGGACCAGGAAAGCGCCGATGCCCATGGCGACGATGCCGGCGCCGCAGGCGGCGATGACGAACCAGATCTGCAGCGAAGGATCTTCGAAGTGGTTGGCCCGGCGCGTGACGCCCATCAGACCCAGCACGTACAGCGGCGTGAAGGCGACCCAGAAGCCGACCAGCCAGCACCAGAACGACACCTTGCCCCAGAACTCGTCGAGCTTGTAGCCGAAGGCCTTGGGGAACCAGTAATTGATGCCGGCGAACATGGCGAACACGACGCCGCCGATGATCACGTTGTGGAAGTGGGCGATCAGGAACAGGCTGTTGTGCAGCACGAAGTCCGCCGGCGGCACGGCCAGGAGCACGCCCGTCATGCCACCGATGGCGAAGGTGACCATGAAGCCCACGGTCCACAGCATCGGCACCGTGAAGCGGATGCGGCCGCGGTACATCGTGAACAGCCAGTTGAAGATCTTCGCCCCGGTCGGGATCGAGATGATCATGGTCGTGATGCCGAAGAACGAGTTCACGCTCGCCCCCGAACCCATCGTGAAGAAGTGGTGCAGCCACACGAGGTACGACAGGATGGTGATGCACACCGTGGCGTAGACCATGGAGGTGTAGCCGAACAGGCGCTTGCGGCTGAATGTGGCCACGACTTCGGAGAACACGCCGAACGCCGGCAGGATCAGGATGTAGACCTCCGGGTGGCCCCAGATCCAGATGAGGTTCACGTACAGCATGGGGTTGCCGCCCAGGTCGTTCGTGAAGAAGTTCGTGCCGACGTAGCGGTCCAGGCTCATCAGCACGAGTGCGGCCGTCAGCACCGGGAACGACGCCACGATCAGCGCGTTGGTGCAGAGAGCGGTCCAGGTGAAGATGGGCATCTTCATGAGGTCCATGCCCGGCGCGCGCATCTTGACGATGGTGACCAGCAGGTTGATGCCCGAGAGCGTGGTGCCGACGCCCGCGATCTGCAATGACCAGATGTAGTAGTCCAGCCCCACCCCGGGATTCTGGTGGCCCAGGTTGGACAGCGCCAGCCAGCCCGAGGTGGAGAACTCACCCAGGAACAGCGAGACCATGACCAGGATGGCCCCGGCCGTCGTCATCCAGAAGCTGAAATTGTTCAGGAACGGGAAGGCCACGTCGCGCGCGCCGATCTGCAGCGGCACGAGGTAGTTCATGAGGCCGGTGACCAGCGGCATGGCCACGAAGAAGATCATGATCACGCCGTGCGCCGTGAACACCTGGTCGTAGTGGTGCGGCGGCAGATAGCCCATGTTCTCGCCGAAGGCCATGGCCTGCTGCAGGCGCATCATGACGGCGTCGGCGAAGCCGCGTAGCAGCATCACGATGCCCAGCACCATGTACATGATGCCGATCTTCTTGTGGTCGATGCTGCAGAACCAGTCTCGCCACAGCGGGCCCCACAGCCGGAACTTCGTCAGCAGGGCCAGCACGCCGATGCCGCCGATCACGACGGCGATGAAGGTCCACAGCAGGATGGGTTCGTGGGACATCGGAATCGAGTCCCACGTCAGGCGGCCCAGCAGCCAGTGCGCCGGGGCGGTGGTGTGTTCGGTCATGGCCATGGATCAGAATTCCTGGAGATCGGTGCGCGTCGCTGCGGTGCACAGCGCGTCCTCGGCAGCCGCGTCGAGCTTGCGTGCCGCAGCGTAGGCCTGGTTGCGCTGGGCGTCCTTGGCCATCACCTCGTGCATGCAGGGCCTGCCTTCCTCGACGCACAGGTTCAGCACGCGCTGGTACAGGCCGCTCTCGACGGTCGAGAACAAGGCCACCGGATTGCGTTCGCTGGGCTTGGCCAGATCGATGTAACTGGCGCGGGTGAGCGGTTGGCCTTCGGCCTTGGCCTTGGCGACCCACTTGTCGAAATCGGCGTTGGACAGGCCGTGGAACTTGAAGGTCATGCCCGAGAAGCCCGCGCCGCTGTAGTGCGAGGACATGCCATGGTAGACGCCGGGCTTGTTGATGACCGCGTTGAGCTCGGTCTGCATGCCGGGCATGGTGTAGATCATGCCCGCCAGGTCCGGCACGTAGAACGCGTTCATCGTGTGGCTGGACGTCAGCTTGAAGCGGATGGGCCGGTCCACGGGTGCGGCCAGTTCGTTCACCGTGGCAATGCCCTGCTCGGGATAGAAGAAGAGCCACTTCCAATCCAGCGAGACCACCTGGACCTCCAGCGGCTTGACGCCTTCTGGCACCGGCTTGCCAGCGGCAATGCGGTCCAGCGGGCGGTAGGGGTCGAGCTGGTGCGTGCTGATCCAGGTCAGCGCACCCAGCGCGATGATGATGACCAGCGGAGCGGACCAGATCACCAGCTCGAGCTTGGTCGAGTGGTGCCATTCCGGGTCGTAGTCGGTCTCGGCCAGCTTGCCGTTCTGGCGGTAACGCCATGCGAACAGCAGGATCAGAAAGATCACCGGCACCACGATCAACAGCATCAGCATGGTCGCGATGACCACCAGGCGGCCCTGCTGCGCAGCGACGTCGCCCGCGGGGAAAAGCACGACCATCTTGCTGCAGCCGGCCAGGAGTGCGGCCATGGCGAGCAGAAGCGGGCCTCGGATGTGGTTGAGTAGGCGCATGCTGTTGGACTTTCGGGTCAACCCTGTAGGGGTTACTCCGGGTTGCGATCAGACGGCGAATGTATCCGGACCAGGGCGTCGGAGCGATTGGACCTTTTGTCCTACCGGCTGCCCGCATGCAACGGTATATAGTGAACCGGTCCAAAGCAAGTGGCCCACCCCTGGAGACCCGGTCCGATGTCCAGCATCAGCCAAGCTGCACCCCATCCCATTTCGTTCGACGAGCGCGAGCACGGCCCCTTCCCTGAAACGGAGCACCAGGTCGACCCGGGCGACATCGCCGTCGGCGTCGTCATTGGCCGTACTTCCGAGTACTTCGACTTCTTCGTCTACGGCATCGCCTCGGTGCTGGTGTTTCCTGCGGTCTTCTTTCCGCACATGCAGCGGCTCGACGGTACCTTGTGGTCGTTCGCGCTGTTCGCGCTGGCCTTCGTTGCGCGTCCGATCGGCACGGTGGCGTCCATGGCCATCCAGCGCCGTTGGGGCCGGGCGACCAAGCTGACGATCGCGCTGTTCCTGCTTGGCTCCTCGACAGCCGGTATCGCCTTCCTGCCCGGCACGGCCACGCTGGGCTTGACGGCGGTGTGGCTGCTGGCGGCGTTGCGCGTCGGCCAGGGGCTCGCCCTCGGCGGCTCCTGGGACGGCCTGCCGTCGCTGCTGGCGATGAACGCGCCCAAGGGCCGGCGCGGCTGGTATGCGATGCTGGGCCAGCTCGGCGCGCCGATCGGGTTCATCCTGGCCAGCGCGCTGTTCGCCTACCTGTACGGCGCGCTGTCGCATGCAGACTTCCTGGACTACGGCTGGCGCTATCCATTCTTCGTGGCGTTCGCGATCAACGTGGTGGCGCTGTTCGCGCGCTTGCGGCTGGTGGTGGCGGAAGACGTGGAGGAGCAGCTGAACCAGCGCGAGCTCGAACCCGTCTCGGCCACCGAACTCGTGCGCATGCAAGGCACGAACGTGTTCATCGGCGCCTTCGCCGCCCTGGCCAGCTACGCGCTGTTCCACCTCGTCACGGTGTTTCCGCTGTCCTGGATCCAGCTCTACACCGAGCAGTCGATCGTCGGCTTCCTGCTGATCCAGGTGCTGGGCGGGTTTCTGTGCGCTGCCGGCATCGCGGTGTCCGGACGGCTGGCCGACCGCTTCGGGCGTCGGCGCACCCTGGGCACGCTGGCGACCTTGATTGCAGTGTTCAGCGGCTTTGCCCCCACGCTGCTGGATGGCGGCACGCTGGGCCAGGACACGTTCATCCTGGTGGGCTTCATCCTGCTCGGCCTGTCGTACGGTCAGTCTTCCGGCACGGTCACCGCCAATTTCGCACCGCGTTACCGCTACACCGGCGCTGCGCTCACGTCAGACATCGCCTGGCTGATCGGCGCGGCCTTCGCGCCGTTGGTGGCGCTCGGCCTGTCGGCCCATTTCGGCCTGGGCTATGTGAGCGTCTACCTGCTGTCGGGCGCGGCCTGTACGCTGGGCGCGCTGGCGCTGAACCGCGCTCTCGAAGATCGCGAGCGCGATTGACGCAGGCCAGGTGGCGCCGGGCCGTTAGCCCTGCACCGCCACGTCGATGTAGTAGACGCCCCAGGGGCATAGCGCAAAGCGCTCCTGCACAGGCTTGTCCTTGAATGCGGCCAGGTTGTCCGCGTCGTAGACCGCCCATTGCGGGCCCAGCCCGCCCAGGGCCATCGGCTGGTCGTCCAGATGCGTGGCCACCATCATCCGGTACGCCTGCACGTCTGCCAGCGAGATGATGGCGTTGTAACCGTCGACCGCGCGCAGGCCCAGGCGCAGCGGCGCCTTCAGGTCGGCGCCCGCTTCGGCCAGCACGGCGGCCACGAGCGGGCCCGTGAGCTTGTGCTTTCGGCCGTCGTACTCCAGAGTGGGCGTGATGCTCACGCGCGGCAGGCGCTGCAGTGCAGCGCTGTCGAAGGCAAAGGCCATGCTGAAGTGCACTTTGTGCTTGGCCATCATCTGGTCAAGGGCCTTGTCCAGCGGGCCCCGGTTGCTCCTGGTGATCGCGCCGCCGACGGTCAGCAGCGCGGGCTGGCCCGCTGCAGCGGGCCGCGTCGGGTTCTGGGCCCGTGCCGCGCCAGCGGCGGCCAGCGCGGCGCCAGCCAGAAATTGTCGCTTGTGCATGTGGTCTCCCATGGTTGGTGCGTGCGGATCATGCAGGCGCCATCGTCCCGCCCCTGGAACGGTGTGGCACATCGCTGCATCTGGCGAACATGCATGATGGCCCCATCTGGCCACCAGATCGGAGTGCACCATGAAAAAAATCCTTGGCGTACACAGTGCGCCGCGACCGCATTGGGTGGGCGATGGGTTCCCCGTACGTTCACTATTTGGCTATGACGGGCTGGGCCGCGACCTGAGCCCCTTCCTGCTGCTGGACCACGCGGAGCCGACGCCGTTTCCGCCGGCGACACGGCCGCGCGGTGTCGGCGCGCACCCGCACCGCGGCTTCGAGACCGTGACCATCGTCTACCAGGGCGAGGTGGCTCACCGCGACTCGACTGGCGCAGGCGGCCTGATCGGCGCGGGCGACGTGCAGTGGATGACGGCCGCCGGTGGCATCGTGCACGAGGAATTCCATTCGCCGGCCTTCACGCGGCAGGGCGGCGTCATGGAGATGGTCCAGCTGTGGGTCAATCTGCCGGCGCGCGACAAGATGGGCCCGGCCGGCTACCAGACGCTGCTGGACGCGGACATCCCGTCGGTGGACCTGCCTAAGGGCACTGGCCGCGTGCGCGTGATCGCGGGCAGCTTCGGCGGCAGGGCCGGGCCCGCGCGCACCTTCACGCCCATCGACGTGCTGGACATCCGCCTGCATGCCGGCGCCAAAGGCCGGTTTGCGGCAACGCCCGGCCACACGCTGGCGCTGGTGGTACTGCATGGCACGGTGCGCATCAACGGCGACGCGGTGGCGCGCGCGGGACAGCTCGTGCACCTGGAGCGCGAGGGCAGCGCCGTCGAGATCGAGGCGAGCGCTGCCGCCACCGTTCTGTGGCTGGCCGGCGAACCGATCGCGGAACCTGTGGTGGGCTATGGGCCCTTCGTGATGAACAGCGAGGCCGAGATCCACCAGGCCATTGCCGACTTCAAGGGCGGCCGCTTCGGCGGGGTGCCGGCCGCCGCTTGAAATGCGGGCCGAGCCCGATGGTCCACAATGCGGCCCGGTCAGCCCACCGGGCCGGCTCCGTCGTTCTGTAGCAGCATCCGTCCATGTCCGCACGCCGCCTCCTCGTCATCCCCGCCAGCGCACGCGCCGGCTCCCTGAACGTGCAGCTGGCACGCCATGCAGTGCACACGGCCGAGGCAGGCGGCTGGCAGGCGCGTCTGCTGGACCTGCGCACGCTGGCGTTGCCCGTCTACGACGGTGACCTGGAGGCCGCAGAGGGCGTCCCGGCCGGCGCGTTGGCCCTGCAGGAGGCGATCGCAGAAAGCACGGCGTTGCTGGTCGTCACGCCAGAGTACAACGGCTTTCCCACACCGCTATTCGTCAACGCCTTCGATTGGCTGTCGCGCATCCAGGCCACTGAAGGGCATCCGGCCGGGTTGGCCACGACGGCCGACAAGCCCACCGGACTGCTTTCGGCCTCGCCAGGGCCACTGGGCGGCCTGCGTGCCATGAATTTCGTACGCCAGTACCTGCAGATGGCATTCGCCATGCTGGTCGTTCCGCAGCAGTTCGCACTCGGCCGCGCGCACGAGGCGTTCGACGCCGGGGGCGGACTGGCCGACGCGCGGACGGCGCAGTCGGTTGCGCGCGTGCTGGACGCACTGGCGCGGGTGCACACCGCTGGCGGCTGACGTTCAGCCAGCGCGTGCCGCCAGGTCGGCCTGCAGGCCCGCCGGCAGCCGCGACAGCAGCCAGCGCATGGCCAGTGGCAGCAGCACGAGGTCGTCGACCACTCCCACGAACGGGATCGCATCGGGCAGCAGGTCGATCGGACTCAGCAGGTAGACGAGCAGCCCGCCGGCGGCCAGCTTGAACCAGCGCGGGGCGCGGGGATCGCGCAGGGCCCACCAGAACCTCAGCAGGTCGCCACGGACCAGGGTCCACAGCAGGGACAAGCGTTTGAACATTCTCAGGGCTCCTCATGCAGGCCTGCTTGGCCCGCTGCCCATGACATGGGGACCGCTGCGTCCTGCACAAGCCGCGGCGAACGCCTTGTTTCAGATCTGCGTCTTGCCGGCCCGCTTGGCCGCGTACATCGCGCTGTCGGCGCCAGACAGCAGATCGTCGGCCGAAATGCCGCACCCCGGCCGATAAACCGCGCTGCCGATGCTGGCAGAGACGTGCACCGTGCCCGCCTCCAGCACGAACGGTTCGGCCATCCCCGCGCCGATCTTGGCGGCAACCCGCGCCGGATCGGCGAGCGCGTCGCTGACCGGCTCCAGCAGCACCACATACTCGTCGCCGGCCAGCCGGGCGACGGTGTCGGTCACCCTTACGGCGCTGAGCAGGCGTTGGCCCACCTGGCGCAGCAATTCGTCGCCCGCCTCGTGGCCGTGCGTATCGTTGACGGCCTTGAAGCCGTTGAGGTCGAGAAACAGCAGCGCCAGGCTGTGCCCCTGGCGCTCTGAACGTGCCATCGCCGCCGGC
The DNA here is from genome assembly GCA_913776795.1 of uncultured Pseudorhodoferax sp. The sequence goes on from CAJYRH010000553.1 coordinate 10,982, forward strand.
AGGTTGCGCTGCAGCAGGCGGCGGTTGGGCAGTCCGGTCAGCGCGTCGCGGGTGGCCTCCTGCTCCAGCCGCAACGCCAACTCCTTGCTGGCAGTGGTGTCGAAGACCAGGGCGTGGAAGCCGTCGACCTGACCCTGTGCGTCGCGGTACGGCAGGTAGATCGCAGTGCTGTGCTGGGGCCGGCCGCGCACCGTCATGCTGCGGTCGAACTCCACGCGCTCGCCCTGCAGCACGCGCGCCAGCTCGGCCTGCCACAGGCGCACTGCAGCCTCGCCGTAGAGCGACTCCATGGTCTCGCCGATCAGCGCATCCGGGTCTTTGCCGAACCAGTCCAGGTAGGCACGGTTGGCAAAGCGGTAGCGCAGCGTGCGGTCCACGTCGGCGACGAGGGCAGGAATGTTGTCGGTGATGGTGTGCAATTGCGCCTGGCTGGCGCGGATCTGGGCCGTGCGCTCGGCGATGCGCCTCTCAAGCCCTGCGTTGGCATGTTCCAGTTCGGCACGGTCGCGGATCTCGCGCGCATCGGCGTCGGCCAGGGCGCGCGACAGCAAGTCGACTTCGCGGTAGTCGCTTTCCAAGGGGATCGGACCGGCCTGCCCTCCGGCCCGCGCTGCAACGGCCAGTGTCAACCGGTGCAGCGGCCGCGCCAGACGCCGCGCCGCCAGCGGGGCGCACAGCGCGGCCAGCAGGCACACGGCAACCCCACCGACCAGCATCTCGCGTTGCAGCCGGTGGTAATCGGCGAATGCCACGTTTTCTGCCTGGCGCACCACCACCACCCAGCCCAGGCCAGGGTAGTTGCCCTGGCCCGTGGTGGGCACGATGGCGGTGGCATAGAGCCGGCCATCGCCCCAGGCGCGCATGGCGGCACCTTCGGCCGCGCGCAGATCGCCCACCGCGCCCAGGTCCAGCGGCTTGCCTTCCGTGCCAGGCGGGCCGATCAACACCTCGCGCCTGGCATCGACGACGAACATCTCCGTCTGGTACATCGCGTCGGCGCGGGCCAGCAACGTGCGCTGCAGGTCGCGCGCCCACTCCCAGCTGAGGTGGGCGCCCAGCACGGCATGCAGCGCTCCATCGGGATCCCGGATCGGCATGGCGATGTCGACGAAGCGCCATGGCTCCTGTTGCTGCGGCAGCAGTTTTTCAAGAAGAAGGGCCGGGTGCACGTCGCCGACGAACGCACCTTGCAGCCCGCCCTGGTACCAGGGTCGGCCGGACACGTCCTGCCCTTCGAGCAGGGCACCAGTGGCGGCCTCGACCCGCCCGTCGCGGTCTGCGTAGCCGATCCAGGCATACCTAGGAAAGCTCTGCTGCACGCGTTCCAGCAGTGCGCGGCGCTGTGCAGGTGGTGAACCCGGCTGCATGTCCTGCAGGCCCGAGAGGATGCGCAGCTCCTCGTGGCGGTAGGCCATGCCGCGGTCGAGCTGGTCGCGCATCTGCCAGCCGATCTGGGCCAGCGTCGCGGTCGTCGTGCGCGTGGCGTGGCGCTGCGCGAAGCGCTCGACCAGGAGCAGCAGCACCATGACGGCAACGAGCACGGCGCATGCCAGCACGATGGCGATCCAGTAGGCCAGGCCGCGGCGGCGCGGCCGATGATCGGGCGGTGCCATGGTGGTCGTGTCGAGCATCATCAGTTTTGCTGAAATTTCGTTCGACATTCTGGACGAGTGGACGGCAAGCCGGCGCGCGACCATGCGGCTGGCGTCGGGGCGCTGCGACAGAATGCAGCCCAGCATGCAGGACAACCCACCACGCGATGGCCAGCCTCCCGGGGCCGACGCGCCCGAGCCGAAGCCCTTGCCGGCACCTTGGCGCTGGCTGTTGTTGCTGCTGGCGTGCGTGTCGTTGGCGACCGGCGTGATCGGCGTGTTCGTGCCCGGTCTGCCGACCACCGTTTTTCTGCTCGTCGCGGCCTGGGCGGCGGCGCGCAGCTCGCCACGGCTGCACCTGTGGTTGCTGGGCCATCGCATCTTCGGGAGGCTGATTCGGGACTGGCAGGCTGGCGGTTGCGTGAGCCGCCGCTCCAAATGGAACGCCACCGTGGCGATGACGGCCTGCGCCGGGATCCTGCTGTGCAATGGCAGCCGCTGGTGGATCAGTGCGTCGGCCTGCGCCAGCATGGCCGTGGTGCTGTGCTGGCTGTGGTTGCGTCCCGAGCCACCCGCGGGGTAGGGGACGGCCGTGTGGCGTCCGCGGCGGAGCCCTACGCGGAGCGGCCCGGCGTTGCACCCGCTGCAGCCTCGGCCAGCGCCATCAGTTTGAGGTACTTGTAGAACGTCGTCTCGGCGTTGTAGACGGCGATCAGGAACCCGGCGCGCCCGTCGCGAAAGCCCTGGCGGACCAGGTAGGTGCGCACGAAGGCCCACAGGCCATGGACGATGGCGCCGCCCAGCGAGGCCTTTCGCCCGCGCGCGTGCATGTCGCGCGCGCCCACGGCCGAATAGCGGTTGAGCTTTTCCAGCACGTCGTCCAGGTCCTGGTAGCTGTAGTGGACCAGGCTCTCGCGCAGATCGCGGCGCGTGCCGTCCACGGTCATGTGGGCGTGCAGCAGGTGCGTGGTGAAGCCGGCCTTCTCGCGCCGCACCAGCCGCAGCGTGTAGTCCGGACGCCAGCCGCTGTGCTGGATGAACTGGCCGCAGAAGCTGGACAGCCGGGGCAGACGGTAGCCGTCTGCCGCGCCCGAGGCGATGGCGGTGCGGATCTCGGCCTGCAGTCTCTCAGGGATGCGCTCGTCTGCGTCCAGCGACAGCACCCAATCGCAGCGGGCCATGTCGATGCCGCGCTGCTGTTGCGGGCCGTAGCCGGGCCAATCGGTCGATACGACGCGCGCACCCTGCTCGGCTGCCAGGGCAGCGGTGGCATCGGTGCTGCCGGAATCCAGCACGAGGATCTCGTCGGCAAAGCCAGCCGAACGGACGCAATCGGCGATGTGGTGGGCCTCGTTCTTGGCCGCGATGATGACGCTGAGGGTGGGGGAGGGCGAAGACATCGAGGGATTGTCGACCAGGCCTGTTCAGGCACGCGCCGCGGCCATGCGCCATGCCAGCAGCGCGCCCGCCGCAGAGCACATCCCGGTCAGCGCCCACGTCCATTGCCAGCCCCCCGCCAGCCGCGCGATCCAACCGACCAGTGGCGGCAAAGCGAACTGGCCGACGGCTGAACATTGCTGCACCCAGCCGACCGTCGTGGCAACGGTGTCGCTGGCCGGTGCGAGCCGCACGCACAGCGCGAAGAGCGTGGCTGGCACCAGCCCGCCGACCATCGAGAACAGCAGCACGGCGCTGGCGCGGACAGCAGAGCCGGCGTCCAGCACCGGCGCGAACGCCAGCGTGGCGCCCAGCGCCATCGCGGCAAAGCCGGTCCAGAGCAGCTTGTGCGGGGCGGCCCCCCGGCGCAGCAGCCGCCCTGCAGCGATGTTGCCGACGATGTTGACGGCGGCCGCCAGCGCCGTCAGCGCGCCCGCCAGCGGTGCCGCCACACCGGCCTGCGCAAACACCGTGGGCAGGAAGCCGACCACGGCCAGCCATTGCCCGGCGTACATCGCAAAACTGGCGCCCAGCAGCCACGGCCCCGGCGCTGCCAGCGTGCGGCGCAGCCGGCCGGACCAGATGTTGCCGCCTTGTGACCGAGAGCGGTTGTCGGCCGGAAGCGTCCGCCAGAGCACGGCCGCCATGGCGAGGGACGGGCCTGCGAGCAACCACCACCAGCCGGGCCAGCCCAGCCTTGGCAGCAGCCATGGGCCAGCCAGCAGCGCCAGGGCCGTGCCCAGCGGCATGTAGGCTCCCCACAGGCCGAGCTTGGCGTCGAGTTCGCCCGGCGCCGCGACGCGCCGGATCAGGCTGGGGCCCGGCGTGACGGACAGCAGAAAGCCAAAGCCTTCCAGCCCACGCAGCACGAGCAGGGCGGTTGCGTCCTGGGCAAAGCCGCCAGCCAGGCTGGCCGTGCTCAGCAGCACCAGCCCCGCGGTCATGCAGCGCTTGAGGCCCAGGCTTTCACCGGCAAGTCCGATCGCCAGGCCCAGGCCCATGCCGGCCAGTTGCACCAGAGAAAGCAGGAAGCCGGCCTGCACCAGGGACAGCTGCAGCGCGTCGCGCAACACCGGCAGCGCGGGAGGCAGCTTGCCGACGTGCAACGCTGCCGCCACCCCGGCCAGGACCACGACCAGCGCCGGGTCGAGGCCGAGGCGCAGGCTGCGGCTCACCCGGGCAGCCCCAGGCCGTAAAGCCGGGCGTAGGCGCCGTCGGCGGCCAGCAGTTCTGCGTGGGTGCCCATCTCAACGATCCGGCCTGCCTCCATCACCACGATCCGGTCGGCGTGCTGCACGGTGGACAGCCGGTGGGCGATGACCAGCGTGGTGCGACCCTGCATGAGCCTGTGCAGCGCGGCCTGCACGGCGCGCTCGGATTCGGTGTCCAGGGCGGATGTGGCTTCGTCGAGGATCAACACGGGCGCATCCTTGTAGAGCGCGCGGGCGATGGCCAGGCGCTGGCGCTGGCCGCCGGACAACTGGGCAGCGTTGTGGCCGACCAGGGTGTCCATGC
>CAJYRH010000554.1 GCA_913776795.1 uncultured Pseudorhodoferax sp.
GAAGCACTGGGCCAGCAGCCTGCACTATGATTTCCGACTGGAAATCGACGGCACGATGAAGAGTTGGGCGGTGCCCAAGGGCCCCAGCTTCGACCCGCACGACAAGCGGCTCGCGGTGCAGGTGGAAGACCATCCGCTCTCGTACGCAGGCTTCGAAGGCGAGATCCCCGAGGGGCAGTACGGCGCTGGCAAGGTCATCGTCTGGGACAAAGGCTACTGGACGCCGGTCGGCGATCCCGCGGCCGGCTTGCGGGATGGCAACCTCAAGTTCGCCTTGCACGGGCACAAGCTGCAGGGCCGCTGGGCGCTCGTGCGCATGCACGGCAAGGGCAAGGAGCGCCAGCCGCCCTGGCTGCTCGTCAAAGAGAAGGACGCGTTCGAGCGGCCAGCCACGGAGTTCAGCGTGGTCGACGAGATGCCAGACAGCGTCAAGGATCGCAAGGCGCCCGAGGCACAGGAGCCAGCCTCGCTGCCGAAGGCGGCAGCAGCGCCGCAGGCCGCACTGCCGGCAACGCTGGCGCCGCAGCTGGCCACGCTCGCCAGCCGGGCGCCTGCCGATCCGGCAGACTGGGTCTACGAGATCAAGTTCGATGGCTACCGCCTGCTCGCGCGTGTTGCGGGTCAGGGCAAGAAGCGCAGCGTGCAGCTCTTCACGCGCAACGGCAACGACTGGACGCACAAGCTTCGGGCTCTGCATGCCGAATTGCTGCGCCTGGATTTGCCCGAGGGCTGGTACGACGGCGAGATTGTCGTGATGAACGCCAATGGGCTGCCCGATTTCGGGGCGTTGCAGCAGGCCTTCGACGCCTCCAAGACCCGGGCCATCGTCTACTACCTGTTCGATGTGCCGTACTGCGCCGGCCATGACCTGCGCGAGCAGCCCCTTCAAGCCCGGCGTGCGCTGCTGCAATCGCTGCTGGAAGGCAGCCCGTCGGACCAGGTGTTCTTCTCGGCCGCTTTCGGTGCACCGCCGGGCGAGGTGGTCGGCACGGCATGCAGGTTGGGCCTGGAGGGTGTGGTCGCCAAACGCAAGGACGCACCCTACGTTTCGCGCCGCAGCGACAGTTGGCTCAAGCTCAAGTGCAGCCAGCGCCAGGAGTTCGTGGTGGTAGGTACGACCGATCCCCAGGGCACGCGCACCGGCTTCGGCGCACTGCTGCTGGGTGTGCACGGCAGGGACGGCAAGCTGGTCTATGCCGGCAAGGTCGGCACGGGCTTCGACCAGGCGACGCTGAAGAAACTGTCGCGCCAACTGGCCGAGCTGGCCACGCCGCGCAGCCCACTGGCGGACACCACCGGTGTGGAAGGCAAGCCGCACTGGGTCAGGCCGCATCTGGTGGCCGAGGTCACCTTTGGCGAGTGGACGCGCAGCGGCCGCATCCGCCATGCGGTATTCCACGGCCTGCGCAGCGACAAGCCGGCCAAGGCCATTGTGCGCGAGCGCGCGGCGCCGCCGCCGAGGGCAAGACCCGCCACGACGGTCGACGACAGCGCGGCGCACGCCCTGTCCACCCGGCTCAAGGTCACGCACCCCGAGCGTGTGATCGACCCTTCCACCGGCATCACCAAGCTCGATCTGGTGCGCTACTACGCGCTGGTCGGCGAACTCATGCAGGAGCAGCTCCAGGGCAACCGCCCCGTGGCGCTGGTGCGTGCGCCGTCCGGCATGAGCAAGCCGCTGTTCTTTCAGAAGCATGCCGAAACCGAAAAGCTGCCGGGCATCCGGCAACTCGACTCTGCCCTGGACCCTGGCCACGCGCCGCTGCTGGCCGTGGCCAGCACGCGAGGGCTGCTGTCCGCCGCCCAGTGGAACGTGGTGGAGTTCCACTCGATGAATGCGCTGGCTGCGTCGTTCGAGCGGCCAGATCGGCTGGTGTTCGACCTCGACCCGGGCGATGGCGTGCGCTGGCGCCAGATGCAGGAGGCGGCCGAGCTCGTGCACGCCTTCCTCGAACAGTTGGGCCTGCCTGCCTTCCTGAAGACCAGCGGCGGCAAGGGCCTGCATGTCGTCGTGCCGATCAGGCGCGTGCACAGCTGGGTCAACGCCAAAGGCTTCGCGCAAGCCATCGTCCAGCATCTGGCGCGCACCATTCCTGGCCGCTTCGTCGCCAAGAGCGGCCCACGCAACCGGATCGGCAAGATCTTCGTGGACTACCTGCGCAATGGTCAGGGTGCGACGACGGTCTGCGCCTGGTCGGCGCGTGCGCGGCCCGGCATGGGCATCTCTGTGCCGCTGGCCTGGGACGAGCTTGCGACGCTCAAGCGCAGCGACCAGTGGACCGTGCGCAACGTGCACGAGCGCCTGGACGTGGGCAATGCGCCATGGCGCGGTTACGCACGCGCGGCCAGATCGCTGAAGACCGCCATGAAGACCATGGGATTCGAGGAAGCCTGAGGGTCGTCGGTTCGTCCCGAGCGGCCCCGCGTCGGCTGCAGTTCGCCCTGGCGGACTTGCGGTGCACTGGACCGGCTCCGTGCGCGCAACCGGTCCTCCATTCCTACGTGCGGCAGCCTTGCCGTCCGACGAACTGCGCCAGGGTCGCCTCGAAGAATGGGGCAGGCCTCAACAACAGGAGAATCCGGTGGCAGCTTCCCTTCCCTTGGCATCGACCCGTCTGGAGACTGCCGTCGATGCGCCGGCTGGCGCCGTCTCCTGGGGCGCCATCCTGGCCGGTGGTGCTGCCGCCGCGGCGCTGTCGCTCATTCTGCTCATCCTGGGGGCCGGGCTTGGGCTGACCTCGCTCTCGCCATACGCTGGTGCGGGTGCCAGCGCGATGGCACTGGGCCTGTCCGCCATCGTGTGGATCATGGTCACCCAGGCACTGGCATCGGGCATGGGCGGCTACATTGCCGGCCGGCTGCGCACCCGCTGGACCGGTGTGCAGGGCGACGAGGTGTTCTTTCGCGATACGGCCCACGGGTTCCTGTCGTGGGCCGTGGCGACGCTGGCAACCGCCGCCCTGTTGACCACTGCCATCGGCAGCGTGGTGGGAGGGGCTGCCAAGGTGGGGGCGACGGTGGCCGGCGGCGCAGCCACGGCGGCCGCGGGTGCCGCGGCGCAGGGCGCCGCCAGCTCCGCAGGAGACGGCCCGGCTTCGTACTTCATCGACAGCATGTTCCGCCGTCCGGCCGGTCCGGCCCAGGCAGGCGAAACCCCCGCTGCTGCGCCGGTGCCCGCTGCCGAGGTCGCGCGGATCCTGGCACAGGCTGGTCCGGACAAGCCGCTGGCGGCCGAGGACCAGCGTTACCTCGGCCAGCTGGTGGCCGAACGCACGGGGCTGGCGCCGCAGGAGGCCGAGCAGCGCGTGGCCGACACCGTGACCCGCATGCAGGCCAAGGCGCGCGATGTCGAGGCCACCGCGCGCGACGCTGCCGAGAAGGCGCGCAAGGCCGGCATCACCGCCACGCTGTGGCTGTTCGTCTCCATGTTGCTCGGCGCCTTCAGCGGCAGCCTTGCGGCGACCTGGGGCGGCCGCGAGCGCGACGCCTGAATCCGTTTCACCACACCACCCTGGGAGATTTCCATGCGTTCCCTACTTCTGTT
>CAJYRH010000555.1 GCA_913776795.1 uncultured Pseudorhodoferax sp.
GCCTTGTTGAAGGCCACCACGTCCGCCAGGCTCTTGTGCGGCGAGTTCACGGGAACGATTAGCACGTTGGGCGACTGCACGGCCACCGTGATGAAGTCGAAGTCCTTGAGCGGATCGAACTGCATGCCCTTGAGCAGGTGCGGCACGATGACCAGCGGGCCCAGCGAGGTGACCAGGAAGGTGGTGCCGTCGGGCGCGGCGCGCTTGACGAAGGTCGCGCCGATGGTGCCGGTGGCGCCGGCCTTGTTGTCCACCAGGAAGGACTGCTTGAGCTTGTCGGTCAGCAGCGGGCCGACGGCGCGGGCCACCTGGTCGGTGGAACCGCCGGGCGGGAAGGGCACGACCATGGTGACGGCCTTGCTGGGCCAGGTGTCGGCGGCGGCGGCGAAAGCCAGGGTGGCCAGGGCGGCGGCGAGGAGTTTCGTCATGGGGATCTCCGGTGGATCAGGGGGTTAGACAACGTTGTCATTTGCGGCCAAGGCACGTGTGCTGCCCTGGCCTGGTGGTCTCAGTCGTTGAAACGGATGCCGGCCGTCGGTGCGCCGGGTAGCCCCGGCTCGGCGATCTGGCTGCAGTTGGAGGCCACGGCCTGGCCGGCCATCGCCTGACGCGCGAAGCCCAGCGCGTCCTCGAAGGCCGCGTTGACGATGCCGTTGTGCGTGATGCCTGCGTAGGTCTTCCAGACCACGGTGTTGCCGGCTGCGCACAGCGCCGCAGCGGCGCCGTACTGGTGGCGCGGCGCGATGGTGCGGTCCGCCAGGCCCGTTCCCAGGAACAGCGGCGCTGGCTGCCGGTGCATGGGCATGTCGGTGACCGGGCGCAGTTGGGCAAGCAGGCGCTGCGGGTCACGGAAGGCGGCGGCCGCGTTGAGCCCATTGCGCTGCTCGTGTCCGCGCATTTCGTCGACGCAGGCCTCGCGGGCCAGCGCCAGCAGGTGCTGCGCCTTGTCGGTCACCAGCGCTTCGGGCGCTACGCCGTCGGGCAGGGAGCCGCCGACCAGCCGCAGCATCGTGAAGCGGCTCGGGCCCGTGGGGTTGGTCGCCGGCGGCGACACGCGGTAGGGGCCGTCCGGGAAGGTCGAGGCCACGCCTGTCGCGATGGTGGCACGCAGCTTCAGCTCGGGCGCATAGCGTGTCGCGATCTGGCGCGCGCCGATGGCCGCGCCCGAGCCCTGCGACTGGCCGGTCACGACGACCTGGTTGGCCAGCCTGCCGGGATGGGCGGCGAGTGCGGCGCGCACGCTGTCCAGGACGGAGCGGCCCTCGGCCTCCCAGATCAGGTAGGCGTGTGGCCCGGGGCCGCCCAGGCCCTGGTAGTCGGTGGCCACGACCGCGAAGCCCTGTTCGAGCCAGCGGTTGATGTAGGTGGCGTCGCGCGGGCGGTGCAGCGCCCACGAGGGCGCGCAGACGTCGGCCACGCCCAGCGTGCCGTGTGCCCAGGCCACCACCGGCCAGCCGCCCGCGGGCGCCTCGCCGCGCGGCAGGTACAGCGTGCCGCTGACAGGCAGCACGCCGGCGTTCCAGCGCGCGTCCTGCGAGGAGTAAAGGATGCGCTGCGCGAGGCCGGCCGCGGTGATCTCGGGCTGGGCCGCGGCAGGCTCGGTGCGCAGCATCACGCCGGGTTGCGCAGGCAAGGCTTCGCGCCAGTCGTAGAACGGCGACAGCACGCGGTCGCCGGCGGCCGGTCCCGTCGGCAGGTTCGCGCGCGGCGCTGGCGTGGTGGTGCAGCCCAGCATGGCGATGGCCAGTGCCAGTGGTGCCAGTTGCGCCATGCGCGCACAGGCCTTGCGCAGGGATGTCATGCGGCGATCCTCGGGTCGGGTGCGGCGAAACGGGCGCGGCGCGCCAGGAAGTCGAGCACGAGGCGGTTGAAGGCTTCGGCCTGTTCGAAGTAGGCCGAGTGGCCGGCCTGCGGCACGACGGCGCATTCGCTGCGCGGCACCCGTGCGGCGATGTCGCGCAGCGCCTCGGTCGGCACCATCGGGTCGTCGCTGCCGGCCAGCAGCAGCGTGGGGCAGTCCAGCCGGGACAGATGCGACAAGGGCAGCAGTTGCGCAGGTTCCATCAGCGCAGCGACCGCCGCATGCCAGTCCTGTGGCGCGATCGACAGCGCACTCGGATTGAAGCGGTTGATCTGCGCATAGAGCGCCGCGCGTTCGGGGTGGTGCTCCAGGAACCAGCGCCCGAGCGAGCGCTGCTCGACGCTGGCGGCCTGCCGGTCGCCCAGGCGCTGCGCCACGCAGGCCAGCAGCTGCGGATGGGCGATGGCCAGCGTGGAGTCGCAGGCCACCAGCGCCGCCACACGGGCCGGATGCTGCAGGGCCAGGCGCAGGCCCACCATGCCGCCCAGCGACTGGCCGACGACGGCGGCGCGTGCCAGACCTTCGCGCTCCAGCACGGCCAGCGCATCGTCCACGAACTGCTGCAGGGCGAACTCTTCCATCGGCGCCGGTGAGCGGCCGAAGCAGCGGATGTCCATCGTCAGGCAGGTGTGCCGGGCCGCGAAGGCGGGCAGCTGCTGCCACCAGGTGGCCGCGTTGGATCCGGCGCCGTGCAGGAACAGCACGGCCGGGCCGTGTCCCTGGCGCTCGTAGTAGATCCCGCGGCCACGGGAAGTGACGAAAGGCATTCAGTTGGCCTTGAGCTGCAGGCTGCGCACCAGGCCAGCCCAGTGGGCCGTGTCCTCGCGCACGAGCCGGGCGTACTGCTCGGGCGTGCCAGCCAGCGCGGTCAGTCCCTCGGCATCCATCTGGCGGCGCAGCGCCGGATCGGCCAGCGCGGCGTGC
>CAJYRH010000556.1 GCA_913776795.1 uncultured Pseudorhodoferax sp.
CGGCAAGGCCAGCACCTGCGACATGCTGCGCAAGGCCTCGCCGAAGCCGCCTGGTGCACGCGGATCGGTGCGCGCGCTGGTCCACACGCGCGGCCGGGCGCTGAACACCACCGGCACGCCCGCAGCCTCCAGCGCGCGCACCAGGGCCACGTCTTCACTGCTGCGCAGCGGCGCGAAGCCGCCGGCCAGTTGGTAGGCCGCGGCCGTCATGCCGAGATTCGCGCCATGGATGTGGCGGTGGCCGTCGACCGGGCTGTACTGGCTGTCGAAGGCGCGCGCCAGCCGTCCGGCCAGCGCGCCGTGGGCGCTCCAGTCGCGCACCCAGACGCAGCCGCAGACCGCCTCGGCGCCCAGCCCCAGCTGTGTAGCGAGCCAGTCATCGGCAACGAGCGAATCGGCGTCGGTGAAGGCGAGCCAGCGGGCGCCGCGGTCCACCAGCAGCGCGGCACCGGCCTGGCGCGCCAGGCCCACGTTGCGGTGGTCCAGCACGAGCGTGTGCGCTCCCAGCGCGCCGGCGCAGGCGGCAGTGGCATCGCTGCAGGCATCGGCGACGACGACGATCTCCACCGGCTCGCCACGCAGTGCCGGATGCGCCGCGGCCGCCTGCACGGCCGCCACGGCCGCACCGATGTGGGCCGCTTCGTCGTGCGCCGGAATGGCCACGCCGATCACCGGATGCCCTCGCGTTGCGCCACCGAGCGCGCATCGCGCGCCCACACACGCAGGCAGAAATCGTCTTCGGTGTGCACCACCAGGGGCGCCAGGCCGGTCGCCCCGAGCAGGGCATGCACGGTGTCCGTGGCGCAGGCACGCTGCGCGAACGGCACGCGCCAGTCGCAGGCGACGAGCACGCCGTCGCTGTCCAGGCTGGCAGCGCAGGCGCGGGCCACCTTCTGCACCTCTTCGGCGCGCAGGAAATAGCCGACCTCGGACAGCACCACGAGGTCGAAGCGATCGCCGAGCGGCCAGTCCTGCGGAAGGCGGTGCCGTACCAGACGCACCTGCGGCAAGGCGACGGTGCGCTGGCGCGCTGCGCGCAGTGCATGGTCGGAGAAGTCCGCCGCCAGAACGCTGTCGCAGCGGGCCGCCAGGGCGGCCGTAAGCTCGCCGCTGCCGCAACCTGGCTCGTAGCAGCTGCGAAAGCGCGGGCGCGGCAGGCTGGCCAGCAGCAGCGCGCGCTTGCGCTGCTCGTACCAGCGCCCGCGCGTGCCGTAGGGGTCGTCCGCCTCGGCGTACAGCCCGTCGAAATAGGCACGCAGCCCCCCCGGCCGGGCCTGCATCGCATCGACCGGACGGCTGCCGGCAACGTCGGCCGGCGCTCGCGCGGGCGCGGCGCTCACCGTTGCCTCCTCATGCCGGCAGCCGGTCCTGCCGGGTGGCGGGCCGGGTGCATGGCACGGCGCAGAGCGGCGCTCATCCGAACACCAGTTCGAACGGGCGGCGGGCGCGCACGCCCATCGAAGGCCGCAGGATGGGCGTGTGCTCGCAGGAGGCGTCGTGCTCCCACTGCGAGGCGAAGGCCTGCAGCGCCGCGGCCTTGCACGCCACCGCGTGCGGCGACAGCGACACCAGGCGCGCCTTCTCCCATGGCATGCGTGCATCGCCGCACTGCGCCCAATGCCAACCCCATACCGGTACCTCGAACACACGGGCACCCGACCGCTCGGCCGCCGAGCGCACGGTGCGTCCGGTGGCTTCGTGGTCAGGATGGCCGTCCAACGTCCAGGTCGTGAACACATGGTCCGACGGCTGCAGCGTGCGCAGCAGGAGCGCGTGCAGCGCGTCCGACTGCGCAGCCACGCGGCCATCGGCCAGGCCGGCCCGCACGACGGCTGCACCGCTGCCCAGCCGCGCGAGCGCGAGCCGGGTCTCGGCGCGGCGCCGGGCAGCGAGCCGGCGCGGCGGCCAGCGCATGGAGCCGGCATGGCTCGCTTCGCCGTCGGTCACTGCCACCAGCAGGGCCCGTCGGCCCAGCGCCGCGGCATCGGCCAGCAAGCCGCCGACCGCGAGCACCTCGTCGTCCGGGTGCGGCGCCACGACGACGACGCGCGCACCGCGCGGCAGCAGCGTCTGCGACGCCACCTGCGGCAGCGCGCGGGCATGCAGCCAGTGCCGCCATTGCAGTTCGGGCGTGCCGTCGCCGGGCTCGATGCGGCGTTCCTGCCCGTTCACAGCTGCCATGGGCTGGCCTCGCGTTCCAGCGCGAGCCCCAATGCCGCGAGGTCGCGTTCCGCATGGCTCTGGCGCAGGTAGACGGGCAGGTCGGCCATGGCGCGGGCCAGCGCCGGCTGCTTGCACAGCGGCCCGGCGCCGAGCGCGCGCCCGGCATGCCGCATGACGTGTTCGGCGCCCTGCTCGACCGCCAGCCGCACGCGCAAGGCCCAGGCCTGGGCGTCCTGCGTGGGATGCCGGTCGATCCAGTCGGCGGCTTCGCGCAGCAACGCTGCGCAGGATCCGAGTGCCACGTCGATGGCGCCCAGGTGCGCGCGCTGGTGCGGGTCGGGCGTGCGTTCGGCCAGGGCTGCATGCACCGCGCGGCCGATCCCGGCGGCGCCGCCCCACCAGCAGGCCGCGATGCCGGCACCTCCGTGCCAGAAGCCGGGACGCCGTACATAGGCATTCGGTGGACCGACCGCCGTGGCGATCGCGTCGTCGAACAGCACGTCCACGCTACGGCTGTCGGCCATGCCCACGGCGGGCCAGCCGTCCTCGCTGATGCGCACGCCCGGCTGGCGCAGGGCCACCGCCGCCAGGCAGGGTTCGCCGGCAGCGTTCCAGCCGCTCACGAGCGCATGGTCCAGCAGCGCCGCGCCCGAGCACCAGGCCTTGCGGCCGTGCAGGCGCAGGCTGCAGTCGCCGTGCACGACCATCCGAAGGCGCGCCTGTGGTGGCTCAGCGCACCAGGTTCCCCAGGTGCCAGCCTGGAGGGGGCCACCCAGTTCCTCGAGGATGGCCAGCGCATCGGTGTGGCCCTCGTAGAGCTTGGCGAGCGAAAGGTCACGTTGTGCCACTGCCGCAAGGCGGCGCCAGCGCTCCAGCGTGTTCCCGCTGCCGGGCAGGGGCAGTCGATCCGCCCCCATGGCGACCAGCGCCTGCAACGCGCCAGCCACCGAGGCGTATGCGTCGGCGGTGGCGGGCGCATCGTCCAGGCCAGAGCCGGTCCGGCCTTGCACGACGACGCCTCAGGCGGCCTGGCCTTCGACGCTGTGCTTGAGCTGCGACGCCTTGTCGTGGGCATCCTGCACGGCTTGCTGCAGTGCGGGATCGACCTGCCCCGCGTTGCGGCAGGCAGCCATGGCGCGGTCGGCGGTCTGCTCGATGTCCTTGACGGCCTGCGTGAGCGCAGCCTTGTCGTCCAGCGAGCGCTTGGTGCGCGCCTGCTGGTGCAGGTCCTGCACGGCCTGCTGCAGCTGCGCGTCGACCTGGCCCTTCTTGAGTGCTTCCATGGCCTTGTCGGCCGCGGATTCGATGCCGTCGATGGCTTGCTTGAGTGTCTGAGCGTCCATGGTGGAGTCCTTGTGGTGAGTGTTCAGGGACCCACACGATCCCACGCGCCCGGCGCCCAACGTGCGCGACGCGGGCGCTAGCGCGTGTCAGGCAATGGCTGACGCGTGCGCCCGGGCGCCACAGGCCGCGGAGGGTTGCGAACCACCCGGTGGCCTGGCCTACCCATCGGCTCCTGCCCCTTGACGAGTGCCCGGCCCGCACACGCGGCGCGCGTGGGCCTGGCCACCGTGGGCCAGGGCCTGCAACGCCCGGGAGGCGCGGATGTCGGCGCTGCGATCCGCTGCTGGCCGCAGGATGACTCTGGCGTCAGTCCGATCCGAGAAACGGGGCGATCTCTGCAAGCAGGCCCTGCGGGTTCTCGTCGGGAATGAAGTGTTCGGACGCGACGGCAGCCGAGTGGATGGGAAGAGCGGAGCGCGATTGCCACGGTGCACGCGCGCCGAAGGACTTGTTGACCATGCTCCTGTCACCCCACACCGCCAGCAGCGGGCAGACGATCTTCGTGCCTGCCGCCTCGCTGGCACGGTCATGCTCCAGATCGATCGTGGCCGAAGCGCGGTAGTCCTCGCAGCTGCCGTGCACGCAGCGTGGATCGTCCATGCAACGCT
>CAJYRH010000557.1 GCA_913776795.1 uncultured Pseudorhodoferax sp.
GCGGCTGCGGCGCCCGCGCGTCCTGCGCCGCGCCGTCTGCGTAGAGCCCGCGCGCACGCTGCTCGGCACGCAGCGCGAGCAGCACATAGAACATCACGCCCACGCCGGCGATGCACTTGCTCGCGAAGCCGCAGGCCGGCTGGTTGGGATTGACCAGCACGTCGGCGGCCGGCAGTTCGGCGCCGGGTAGGTGATGGTCGGTGACCAGCACGTCCAGGCCGAGCGCCTTGGCATGCGCCACGCCTTCGACGCTGGCGATGCCGTTGTCCACGGTCACCAGCAGTTCGGCGCCGGTCGCGGCCACTCGTTGCGAGATCGGCGGCGTGAGGCCGTAGCCGTCGACCACCCGGTCGGGCACCAGGTAGCTCACCTGCCGCGCGCCCAGCAGGCGCAGCCCGCGCACGGCCACCGCGCAGGCGGTGGCGCCGTCGCAGTCGTAGTCGGCCACGATGCAGATGCGCGCATCGCGCGCGATGGCGTCGGCCAGCAGCCGGGCTGCGGCATCGGCGCCGAGCAGGCCTTGCGGGCCGGTGGGGGGCAGCAGCCGGGCGAGGCCGTCGTCGAGCTCGTCGAACGCCTGGACGCCGCGTGCGGCATAGAGCCGGGCCAGCAAGGGGTGCACGCCGGCCTGCTCAAGCGCCCAGGCCGCGCGCGGCGGCACGTCGCGGGGGCGGATCTTCACAGGCCCTCCAGCAGCTGGGCCAGCGGTGGCTTGCGCCAACCCGCAAGCCAGCGCGCGAGCGCGCCGCGTGGCCGGCCATCGAAGCGGCGGATGCCCTGCGGACCGCATAGCGTAAGTGCCACGGGTTCGCCGGCGCGCAGGCGTTGCAGCAGCGCTGCGCAATGCGTTCTGTCGATGTCCTGCCAGGTGGCGCACCAGCGCGCCCAGTCGCCCTCGCGGGCACTCGCGCGCAGATCATTCACGGTCTGCACGGCCGAGGGCCTGGGTGGCGTGGCCGGCCAGCTGCCGCAGCCGCTGATCCACAGCGCGTTGACGGTCGCGAGGCGCTGCGCTTCGCGCGCGTCGTTGACGGGGTGGGTGTACAGCAGCATCTGCATTTCGTTCTGCAGGCGGCGCAGCAGGGGGCTGGCGGGCAACCAGGCGTTCAGGTTCTCCTCGCCGAGCACACGCTCGGGCGAAGCCGTGGCCAGCCCGGCGAACGGCGCGCCATGGGCCAGCCAGCGGCCGTCCACCCAGCGTTCCACCACGATGCCGTCCTCGGCGAGGTAAGGGGCCATGCTGGCCATGAGGGCCTCGGCCTGCGCGGCCGGCAGCGCCAGCGCGGCCGGATCGGTCAGGCGCACCTGGTTCATGCCCACCTCCAGGTGGCAGGGCGTGAGGAAGGCCCAGTCCTGCGCAGGCGGCAGGCCGGCTGCCGCGGCTGCGGCGGCGGCCCAGGGCAGGCGGCCGTCGTCGCCGGCCAGGCCATCGGCCCGGGCCAGCGCGCGTTCGGCCGGGGTGTCCATCGCCTCGTCGGGCAGGCGTTCCAGTGGCGCGGGGATGAGTTCGGCCAGCAGGGCGGTCAGGGCGGGAAGAGTCAAGGCGGCCAGCGCACTGCGGCAGGCGGGCGCTTCGCTGGCGGCGTCAAGGATCAGCAGGTGGGCAGGGGCGTTCGGAGGCATGGGCGCAGACATTGGGGTCGATTGTCCGGGATGCCACAATCCCCGCTTTTTGCGGGTACAGCCTGCGCGCGCATGCACCTTCCCTACGAACTGGCCGTCGGCTGGCGCTACACCCGCGCTGGCCGCGCGACGCGCCGCAACGGCTTCATCTCCTTTATCTCGGGCGTTTCCATGCTGGGCATCGCGCTCGGTGTGGCAGCGCTCATCATCGTGCTGTCGGTCATGAACGGCTTCCAGAAGGAAGTGCGTGACCGCATGCTGGGCGTGGTCTCGCACATCGAAATCTACGCGCCCCAGGGCCAGGCCATCCCCGATGCGGAAAAGACCATGGCCGAGGCCAGGCGCAATCCGGCGGTCATCGGTGCGGCGCCCTTCATCGCCAGCCAGGCACTGATCGCGCGCGGCGAGGACATGAAGGGTGCGCTGGTGCGCGGCATCGATCCGGCAACGGAGAGCCAGGTGACAGACGTGGCGGGCGGCGCGGGCGCCGAAGCCATCGCGCGGCTGGCGCCGGGCCAGTTCGGCATCGTCCTGGGCACCGACCTCGCGCGCAGCCTGGGCGTGCGCGAGGGTGATGCGGTGACGCTGGTGGCGCCATCGGGCCAGGTCACGCCGGCCGGCGTGGTGCCGCGGCTCAAGCAG
The DNA here is from genome assembly GCA_913776795.1 of uncultured Pseudorhodoferax sp. The sequence goes on from CAJYRH010000557.1 coordinate 2,266, forward strand.
ATGACGGTCGTCGGCCTGTTCAGTTCCGGCCACTACGAGTACGACTCGGCACTGGCCATGGTGCACATCGACGACGCGGCGCGGCTCTTCCGGCTGGAGGGTCCGAGCGGCGTGCGGCTCCGGCTGCGTGATCTGCACCAGGCGCGCGAGGTGGCGCTGGAGCTGGCCCGCACCCTGTCGGGCGACCTGCTCATCCGCGACTGGACGCGCCAGAACCAAACCTGGTTCGCCGCAGTGCAGCTGGAAAAACGCATGATGTTCATCATCCTGACGCTGATCGTGGCCGTGGCCGCGTTCAACCTGGTCAGCACGTTGGTGATGACGGTGACCGACAAGCGGGCCGACATCGCCATCCTGCGCACATTGGGGGCGAGCCCGCGCAGCATCATGGGCATCTTCATGGTGCAGGGTGCCATGGTCGGCATCATCGGCACCTTCGCGGGCCTGGCCCTGGGTCTGGCTGTGGCCTACAACATCGACGTGATCGTGCCCGCGCTGGAGAAGCTGTTCCGTGCTAGCTTCCTGCCGCGCGAGGTGTATTTGATCAACCGCATGCCCAGCGACCCGCAGCAGGCCGACATCCTGCCGATCGCCATCATCTCGCTGGTCCTGGCGTTCCTGGCGACCATCTACCCGAGCTGGCGGGCCAGCCGCGTGAACCCCGCCGAGGCGCTGCGCTATGAGTGATGCGATCAAATCCGCTGCGGGCGGCCAGCCCGTGCTGCAGGCCCACGGCCTGACCAAGCGTTTCCACGAAGGCCGCATCGACCTGACCGTGCTGCAGGGCGTGGACCTCACGGTGCATGCGGGCGAGACGGTGGCCATCGTCGGCGCGTCGGGCTCGGGCAAGAGCACGCTGCTGCACCTGCTGGGCGGGCTGGACGCGCCGAGCGCAGGCCGTGTGCAGCTGGCAGGCCAGGATCTGGCGACCCTGAGCCCTGCTGCCCAGGGCGAACTGCGCAACCGCGAGCTCGGCTTCGTCTACCAGTTCCACCATCTGTTGCCCGAGTTCAGCGCCCAGGACAACGTGGCCATGCCGCTGTGGATCCGGCGCCAGCCGCGCGAGGCCGCCGCCCAGGCCGCCGCGGCGATCCTCACCGAGGTCGGCCTGGGCGAGCGCATGGCGCACCGGCCGGCAGAGCTGTCGGGCGGCGAGCGCCAGCGCGTGGCCAT
>CAJYRH010000558.1 GCA_913776795.1 uncultured Pseudorhodoferax sp.
CGCATCAAGGGCGTGTACTTCTCGATCATCACGCAGGCCATGACCTTCGCGGCCATGCTGCTGTTCTTCCGCAACGAGACGGGCTTCGGCGGCAACAACGGCTTCACCGACTTCAAGCGCATCCTGGACATCCCGATCGCCACGCAGCAGATGCGCATGACGCTGTTCGTGATCACGGGCCTCGTGCTGCTGGGCTTCTTCCTGTTCGCGCGCTGGCTGGTGCAAAGCAAGTTCGGGCGCGTGCTCCAGGCGATCCGCGACGCGGAAAGCCGGGTCATGTTCTCGGGCTACAACCCGGTCGCCTACAAGCTGACGATCTGGACCATCTCGGCCATGATGTGCGGCGTGGCGGGCGCGCTGTACGTGCCGCAGGTGGGCATCATCAACCCGGGCGAGATGAGTCCTCCTTACTCCATCGAGATCGCCATCTGGGCGGCGGTGGGCGGGCGCGCGACCTTGATCGGTCCGATCGTCGGCGCCTTCCTCGTCAATGGCGCCAAGAGCTGGTTCACGGTGGCCTTTCCGGAATACTGGCTGTACTTCCTGGGCGCCATCTTCATCGTGGTGACCTTGTACCTGCCGCACGGCGTGGTGGGCCTGGTGCGCAAGATCGCGGCACGCGGCAGGACGGGAGAGCGCGCATGACGCCGGACCTGATGGAAGAAGGCGCCAGGCGGCTGGCGCGCACCCCGGCGCCGCAGAGCGGCAAGACCGAGTCGGGCGGCCGCGAGGCGGGTTTCTCGCGCATCGCCACGCCGGGCCAGGTGGACGTGACGCACGGCCGCATCCTGTACCTGGAGGACGTGCACCGCTCGTTCGACGGCTTCAAGGCCATCAACGGCTTGAGCCTGGACATCGCGCCGGGCGAGCTGCGCTGCATCATCGGCCCCAACGGGGCCGGCAAGACCACCATGATGGACATCATCACGGGCAAGACGCGGCCGGACAAGGGCACGGTGTTCTTCGGCAGCACCATCGACCTGTTGCGCCACACCGAGCCCGAGATCGCCCAGCTGGGCATCGGCCGCAAGTTCCAGAAGCCCACGGTGTTCGAGCACCTGACGGTGTTCGAGAACCTGGAGCTGGCGCTGGCGACCGACAAGGGCGTGAAGTCGTCGATGCTGTTTCGGCTCGATTCGCGGCAGAGCGACCGGTTGGCCGAGATCCTGCACACCATCCACCTGGCCGACAGCGTGAACCGGCTCTCGGGCAACCTCAGCCACGGGCAGAAGCAGTGGCTGGAGATCGGCATGCTGTTGATGCAGGACCCGAAACTGCTGCTGCTCGACGAGCCTGTGGCCGGCATGACGGACGAGGAGACCGCGCGCACGGCCGAGCTGTTCCTCACGCTCAAGGGCAAGCATTCGTTGATGGTGGTGGAGCACGACATGAGCTTCATCCGCACGATCTCGGAGATCGTCACGGTGCTCTGCGATGGCGCGGTGCTGGCGCAGGGAACGCTGGACGAGGTGCAGGCCGACGAGCGCGTGATCGAGGTCTATTTGGGACGCTGAAGGACACAAGAGATGAGCATCCTGAACGTCAAGAACGTCAACCAGTACTACGGCGGCTCGCACATCCTGCGCGATGTGAGCTTCGAGGCGCAGCTGGGCAAGGTCACCGTGCTGCTGGGCCGCAACGGGGTGGGCAAGACCACGCTGCTCAAGTCGCTGATGGGCCTGGTGCCGATCAAGACCGGCTCCATCGAGTTCGATGGCCAGCCGATCCAGGGCCGCACCCCCTACGAGCGCGCGCGCGCTGGCATGGGTTATGTGCCCCAGGGCCGCGAGATCTTCGCGCGGCTCACGGTCGAGGAGAACCTGCGCATGGGCCTGGCCTACAAGAGCGGCAGCACGCCGATCCCGGCCGAGCTGTTCGAGCTGTTCCCGGTCTTGAAGCAGATGATCCACCGGCGCGGCGGCGACCTGTCGGGCGGGCAACAGCAACAGCTCGCGATCGCCCGCGCACTGGCGCCCAAGCCCAAGCTGTTGATCCTCGACGAGCCGACCGAGGGCATCCAGCCCAGCATCATCAAGGACATCGGCCGCGTGATCCGCATGCTGGCCGACCGTGGCGACATGGCCATCCTGCTGGTGGAGCAGTACTACGACTTCGCCGAGGAGCTGGCGGACGAATACCTGGTCATGGAGCGCGGCGTGTTCATCGCGCGCGGGCCGGGCAGCGAGATGCAGGACAAGGGCATCCGCCAGCTGGTTGCCATCTGAGCGACAGCGCGGCCGCCGGGCTGCCTGTATGGTGCGCAATCCGAAGGAGACCAGGAGACCGCCCATGATCACGCTGTACGACTGCGCCACGGCGCCGAGCCCGCGCCGCGCGCGCATCCTGCTGGCCGAGAAGGGCATCGCCCATGCCACGGTGCAGGTGGACCTGCGGCAGGGCGAGCAACTCGGCGAGCCCTTTCGCCGCCTCAATCCCCGGGCCACCGTGCCTGTGCTGCACGACACCGATGGTGAGGTGGTGCTGACCGACAACGCCGCCATCACTGCCTACGTGGAGGCGTGCTTCCCCGAACCGCCGCTGCTCGGCTGCACGCCACGCGACAGGGCCGAGGTGGCGAGCTGGAACTGGCGCATCGAGGCCGAGGGCTTCATGGCCGTGGCCGAGGCGCTGCGCAACAGCGCGCCCGCCATGGCCAACCGCGCGCTGCCGGGGCCCGTGGATTACGCGCAGATCCCGGCGCTGGCCGAGCGCGGGCTGGCCCGCGTGCAGCACTTCTTCCAGGTGCTCGACGCGCACCTGGCCGACCGCGCCTTCGTCGCCACGGACCGCTTCAGCGTGGCCGACATCACGGCCGTGGTGGCCGTGGACTTCGCCCGCATCGTCAAGGTCAAGCCAGGCGAGCAGCATCCGCACCTCGTGCGCTGGCGCGCGGCGATGGCGCAACGGCCTTCGATGGCGCTGTAGGCGCCATGCGCTAGCATCGCGGCGGGCCGGCCCCATTGCCGGCTGCGTCGCTCGGACGGTTCCGGGCGCTTACGTGAAAGCCATCCATGTCCGCATCTTCTGCAGGCAAGCGCCGTTTCGCGCGCATCGACCGCCTGCCCCCCTACGTGTTCAACATCACGGCCGAGCGCAAGCTCGCGGCACGCCGCGCCGGCGTGGACGTGATCGACATGAGCATGGGCAACCCCGACGGGGCCACGCCGCCGCACATCGTCGCCAAGCTGTGCGAGGTGGCGCAGCGTCCCGACACGCACGGCTATTCGGCCAGCAAGGGCATCCCGCGGCTGCGCCGCGCGATCTGCCACTGGTACCAGGACCGCTACGGCGTGGAATTCGACGCCGACACCGAGGCCATCGTGACCATCGGCTCCAAGGAGGGCCTGGCCCACCTGATGCTGGCCACGCTGGACCGCGGCGACACCGTGCTGGTGCCCGACCCGAGCTATCCGATCCACATCTATGGCGCCGTGATCGCGGGGGCCGACATCCGCTCGGTGCCCATGGCGCCCGACATCGACTTCTTTGGCGAACTGGAAAAGGCCATCCGCGGCAGCTACCCCAAGCCCAAGATGGTGGTGCTGGGCTTTCCGTCCAACCCGACAGCACAGTGCGTGGAACTGGACTTCTTCGAGCGCGTGGTGGCGCTCGCGAAGAAGCACGACATCTTCGTCGTGCACGACCTCGCCTATGCCGACATCGTGTTCAACGGCTGGAAGGCGCCGTCGATCATGCAGGTCAAGGGTGCGCGCGACATCGCGGTGGAGTTCTTCACGCTGTCCAAAAGCTACAACATGGCAGGCTGGCGCGTGGGCTTCATGGTGGGCAATGCCGACCTGGTGGCAGCGCTCGCGCGCATCAAGAGTTACCACGACTACGGCACCTTCACGCCGCTGCAGGTGGCCGCCATCGCTGCGCTGGAGGGAGACCAGCAGTGCGTGAAGGACATCGCGCTGCAGTACCAGCGCCGGCGCGACGTGCTCTACAAGGGGCTGACCGAAGCGGGCTGGCAGGTGGAGTGCCCCAAGGCCTCGATGTACATCTGGGCGCGCATTCCCGAGGCGTACCGCGCCATGGGCTCGCTGGAGTTCTCGAAGCTGCTGCTCGACAAGGCCCGGGTCAGCGTCTCGCCGGGCATCGGCTTCGGCGACCACGGCGACGAGCATGTGCGCTTCGCACTGATCGAGAACGAGTCGCGCATCCGACAGGCCGTGCGCGGCATCAAGGCGATGTTCAAGGCCGACGGGTTGGCCTGAGCGCGTGGGAGGCAAGTGCATCTCCAACTTTGATCGGTTGCCGATAGTGAGCATGCGTTATCATTAAGACCGTGCGAGGGCGTCCGCCCTCGCTTTGTTTTTGGAACGATCGCGCATTGCCATGGACCTGCTCGGCATTCTGCTTGCCACCTTGGTCGCCGGCGTCGGCAGCGTCTGGCTCGCGGCGCTGCTGCTGCGGCTGGCGGCCCGCCAGCGCCGCCTCATCGCCGACCGCCGCTACCTGCTGAGCTTTGCGGCTGGCGCCTTGCTGGCCACGGCGTTCGTGCACCTGCTGCCCGAGGCCTTCGAGAGCGGCATGAACCCTGCGCTGCTGTTCGGCGTGCTGCTGGCCGGGCTGGTGGTGTTCTTTTTGCTCGACAAGGTGGAGCTGTGGCACCACGGCCATGAGCATGCCGATGGCGGCTATGCGCATGGCGACCACCATGGCCACCACCACGGCCACCATCACCACGGCCACCAGCACGGCGGCAAGGGTGGGTGGACCGTGCTGGCCGGCGACAGCGTGCACTGCTTCGGCGACGGCATCGTGATCGCCTCGGCCTTCACGGTCAGCCCGGCCCTGGGGGCGGTGGCGGCGCTGGCCGTGCTCGCGCACGAAGTGCCGCACCACATCGGCGACCTGGTGGTGCTGGACGGTGGCACTGGCACGCCGCGCGTGGCCGTGCTCAAGCTCACGCTGGCCGGCATGGTCACGGCCTTGGGGGGGCTGGTCGGCTGGTGGCTGCTGGAGCGGCTGCAGGCCTGGCTGCCGTATTTCCTGGTAGTGGCGAGCAGCAGCTTCATCTACGTCGCGCTGGCCGATCTGATCCCGCAGCTGCAGACGCGGCTGACCAAGCGCCAGACGGTGGCCCAGGTCAGTTGGCTGGTGGCCGGCATCGCGCTCGTGGCCGTGGTGGGCACCCTGGCCCACCGCGGGCACGGCCATCGCCATGGCGACCACGACAGCCACGGCCACGACGCGGCCGCGCATGCGCACGAGCATGACGGCGACCACGCGCACGACCACGCGCAAGTCGCGCCACCAGCCTTCAAGTAGGGAACTTCCAGGCCGCCGCGGCAGTCCGCACGGTGACAACAGCACAAGGCAGCATGCCCATCTCCTTTTCCTCTTCCGCGGTCGTTCGCCTGCTCTCGGCCTGCAGCATGGCCCTGGCCCTGGCGGCGCCGGCCCTGGCGCAGCATGACCACAAGGCCCATGCGCACGGCCGCATCGAGCTCGACGTGGCGGTGGATGTCCAGCGCATCAGCCTGCGCATGGAGTCGCCGCTGCACGACCTGCTGGGCTTCGAGCGTGCGCCGCGCTCGGTGGCCGAGCGGGGCCGCGTGACAGCGCTGGCCGAGCGGCTGCGCGCGGCCGACAAGCTATTCGTGGTCGATGCCGCGGGCGAATGCCGACTGGCCGACGCGGCGGTGGAGGCGCCCGTGCTGGGCCTGGGCGTTGCCGCAGCGGCGGCCTCCCCCGCATCTGCGCCGGCGGCGGAGCCCGACGCAGAGACGCATGCCGACCTGGTGCTGACGGCCGACTTCGATTGCCGCAATGCGGCAGCCGCGCAGCACATCGACGTGCGCCTGTTCGATGCCTTCCCGGGCGTGCGCACCGTCGCGGCCCAGGTCGTCGGGCCCAAGGGCCAGAGCCTCACGCTGCTGCGCAAGGCGGCGGCCCGTCTGCCGCTCGCCAGCAAGTGAGCACGCCCGTCCTGCAGGCGCTGGACCTGCGCTTCGCGTGGCCCGGCAGCCAGGCCGATTGCCTGGACATCCCGGCCTTCTCGGTCGCCGCTGGCGACACCGTGTTCGTGCACGGCCCCAGCGGCTGCGGCAAGAGCAGTCTGCTGGCGCTGGCCGCCGGTGTGCTGCTGCCCCAGCAGGGCCGCGTGTTGCTCGCCGGGCGTGACTGGCGGGGTCTGTCCCGCGTCGCGCGGGACCGCTGGCGCGTGGACCATGTGGGCATCGTGTTCCAGCAGTTCAACCTGCTGCCTTACCTGAGCGTGCTCGACAACGTGCTGCTGCCGTGCCGGTTCTCGGCACAGCGCCAGCGCGCGGCCGCGCAGCAGGGCGGCTCGGCGCGGGCCCAGGCCGGCCACTGGCTCGCGGCCATGGGCCTGGAGGAGGCGCTCTGGTCGCGCCAGCCCGGCCAGCTGTCGGTGGGCCAGCAGCAGCGGGTGGCGGCAGCGCGTGCGCTGGTCGGCACGCCGGCCCTCGTGATCGCCGACGAGCCGACCTCGGCCCTGGACGAAGACCGACGGGACGCGTTCGTCGACCTGCTGCTGGCGGCCTGCGCCGGCGCCGGCAGCGCGCTGCTGTTCGTGAGCCACGACCGGCGGCTCGCACCGCGCTTCCAGCGCCAGGTGGCTTTACCCGAACTCAACCGGGCGGGAGCGGGGAGAGTGGCGGCATGAAGCCCTTTCTGGCCGTGCTGGCACTGCGCAGCGCCTGGAACCGCCGCTTCACGCTGGCGCTGACGATCGCCTCCATCGCGCTGTCGACCTTCATGCTGCTGGGCGTGGAACGCATCCGCAGCGATCTGCGCGACAGCTTCGCCTCGGCGGTGTCGGGCACCGATCTCATCGTCGGCCCGCGCACGGGCGCGGTGCAGCTGCTGCTGTACTCGGTGTTCCACGTCGGCGGCGCGCGCAACAACATCGGCTGGAACACGGTGCAGGCGCTCAAGGCACAGCCGGCCGTGGCCTGGGTCGTGCCGCTGTCGTTGGGCGATGCGCACCGCGGCTTCCCGGTCATGGGCACGAGCGCGGACATCTTCGAACGCTTTCGCCACGGCGAGGGCCAGCCGCTGCGCTTCGCGCAGGGCCAGCCTTTCGCCCAATTGTTCGACGCCGTGGTCGGTGCCGAGGTGGCCGAGCGGCTGGGATACAGCCTGGGCCAGCGCATCACCCTCGCACACGGCGGCGGCGAACTCGAGCAGGACAGCCATGCCGACAAGCCATTCGGCGTCGTCGGCGTGCTGGCGCGCACGGGCACGCCGATCGACCGCAGCGTGCTGGTCAGCCTGGAGGCGATGGAAGCATTGCACGCAGACTGGATCGGCGGCATGCGGCTGCCGGGCCGCCTGCCTGCGGCGCTGCCGTCCGACCTCACGCCCAGGTCGGTGACGGCCGCGCTGGTCGGCCTCAAGAGCCGGGCCCAGGTGTTCTCGGTACAGCGCTGGGTCAACAACTACGGCGCCGAGCCGGTCATGGGCATCCTGCCCGGCGTGGCCATGGACGAGCTCTGGGATGTGATCGGCCCCGGCGAGCAGGCCCTGCTGGCCATGTCGGGCCTGGTCGCGCTGGTCAGCATGGCGGGCCTGGTGGCCGTGGTGCTGGCCGGCCTCAACGAGCGCCGGCGCGAGCT
>CAJYRH010000559.1 GCA_913776795.1 uncultured Pseudorhodoferax sp.
ACCGCGGGTGGAACCGGCCGTGCCGCTGCCGGTGCAGGGCGGCCAGCCCGGCGGCGTGCGCACTGACAGCAGCACCGTCGCGCAGTCCTTGCTGGTATACGCCGATCGGGTGCGCCGCATGGCGCCCGCCGAACTGGCGCAGGAAGTCACGCGGCTGGCAGACATCCCGGAGGCGCAGCGCCAGCCGGCCGAGGAGATGCAGCTGGCCATCACTCTGGCGCAGACCCGCGTGCCGGCAGACCTCGTACGCGCCCAGGGCCTGGCCCAGCGCGTGCTGGGCAACCCGCGCGAAGAGGCCCGTGGCCTCTACCCGTTGGCCGGCATGCTGGTGGCGCGCTATGCCGAGCAGCGCCGTGTGGAAGAAGCGTTGGACCGCCAGGCCCAGCAGTTGCGCGAGCAGCAGCGCCGCATCGACCAGCTGACCGAGCGGCTGGAGGCCGTGCGCGCCATCGAGCGCAGCCTGACCTCGCGCCCGCCGCCCAACGGCCACCGCCCCCCGCCGGGCCAGCCTTGAACATGGCCGGCTCCGAATCCGCCACGGTGCGCACCAACATCCTCGTCGTCGACGACGACGCGGACATGCTGCGCCTTTTGTCCATGCGCCTCACGGCGGCCGGTTACCGCGTGACGGCCGTGGGCTCGGCCGAGGCCGCGCTGAACCAGCTCGACATCGAGCAGCCGCAGCTGGTGCTGTCGGATGTGCAGCTGCCCGGCCGCGACGGCCTGGCGCTGTTCGACCTCGTGCGCGCGCGGCACCCGGCCCTGCCCGTGATCCTGCTGACCGCGCACGGCACGATTCCCGACGCCGTGGAGGCCACGGCGCGCGGCGTCTTCACCTACCTGACCAAGCCCTTCGACGGCAAGGCCCTGCTCGACAAGATCGCGCAGGCGCTGTCGCTGTCGGCACCGGCCGCACCCGTGCCCAAGGGCGGCCACGACGACAGCTGGCGCAACGAGATCGTGAGCCGCTCGGGCCGCATGGCCGAGGTGCTGGCCGAGGCCAAGATGGTCGCCCAGTCCGACGCCAGCGTGCTGATGCTGGGCGACAGCGGCACCGGGAAGGAACTGCTGGCGCGCGCCATCCACAAGGCCAGCGCGCGCGCGAAGAAGCCCTTCGTGGCCGTGAACTGCGGCGCCATCCCCGAGGCGCTGCTGGAGTCCGAGCTGTTCGGCCATGTGCGCGGGGCCTTCACCGACGCCGTGACCAACCACAAGGGCTTGTTCCAGACCGCCGACGGCGGCACGCTGCTGCTCGACGAAATCGGCGACATGCCGCTGGCGCTGCAGGTCAAGCTGCTGCGCGTGCTGCAGGAGCGGGCCGTGCGGCCTCTGGGTTCCAGCCAGTCCATCCCGGTGGACGTGCGCATCCTGTCGGCCACGCACCGCGACCTGGAGGTCGCCATGGCCGCCAAGGAGTTCCGTGAGGACCTGTACTACCGGCTCAACGTGGTCACGCTGACGCTGCCGCCGCTGGGCGAGCGGCGCGAGGACATCCCGCTGCTGGCCCAGCACTTCCTGCAGACGCTGGCCACCAAGTACAGCAAGCGCCTGTCGGGCTTCGCCCCTGAGGCGCTCAAGGTGCTGACCACGGCCACCTGGCCCGGCAACGTGCGCCAGCTGCACAACGTGGTCGAGCAGGTCTGCGCGCTGTCGACCACGCCGCTGGTGCCGCTGGCGCTGGTGCAGCGCGCGCTGCGCCAGCCCGCCATCGAGGTGCTGCCCTATGCCGAGGCCAAGCGCAAGTTCGAGCGCGAGTACCTCATCAACCTGCTGAAGCTGACCGACGGCAACGCCGCCGACGCGGCCCGGCTGGCCGACCGCAACCGGACGGAGTTCTACCGGCTGATGCAGAAGCACGAGCTCACGCCGGGGCTGTTCAAGGGGGATTCTGCGGCTGCCGGCGAAGTCGTCGCCGAACCGCGACAAGGCTAAGTCCTTGTTTTTTCTGGATATCACCACGCACCGGCCGCGACCTGTCGCTGTTCAGCGACAAAAACCGGGATTTTGAAGTCCGTTTTCCGGCCAGACCCGCGAAACTCGCGCAAGACACGCCCAAGTCGTTGATTTAAAGGAAGTTCTAGCGTTGGCATGGGGTTTGCACTGAGAGAGGCATATGAGCTCTGTCTCTCCCTCCTCCTCTCACCGCGAGAACACCATGGAACAACCCAACGTCGCCCGCATTGGCCGGCAAATCGTCGGTCGTGCATGGGACAAGCAGCGCAGCCCGCTGCGTGCCGAACGCCATCCCAACTCCGTCACCGCACCGCCCGTGAACCGCGGCTCCATGACGCCCCGCCCCTGGCGCGGCTTCTGGAACAGCGTGGGCACGGCGCTGCTGATGTCCATCCCCGGCATGCGCCCGGCCGTCGCCAAGGCAGCCGAAGCCGCGCCGCAAGCCTGGCAACAGGCCGCCAGCCGCCGCCGCATGGCCCTAATGCTGATTGTGCTGGTCACGACCGCGCTGGCCACCAGCCTGTTCGCCAGCATGCAGCCCGACTACGACAGCCTGCTGCTCGAAGTCGGCCAGCTGTCGCTGTTCGCGCTGCTGTCGGCCTGGATCGTGTCGGGCTTCGGCACGGCGCTGATGGGCTTCTTCGTCGTGCTGCGCGGCGACAAGCACGCGCTGTCGGCCAAGGAAGTGCGCGACCATGCCATGCCGACCGGCGCCGATGAGCGCACGGCCATCATCATGCCGATCTGCAACGAGGACGTGGCCACCGTGTTCGCCGGCCTGCGCGCCACCTGCGAATCGGTGCTGGCCACGGGCCACGGCCGCGCCTTCGACGTGTTCGTGCTGTCCGACAGCAACGACCCCGAGAAGCGCCGCGCCGAACGTGCCGCCTGGGAAGACCTGCGCGCCGTGCTGGCCGCCGAAGGCCAGGGCGCGCCCGGCATCGAGGTCTACTACCGCCTGCGCACCCGCCGCACGCACCGCAAGGCCGGCAACGTGGCCGACTTCTGCCGCCGCTGGGGCAAGGATTACAAGTACATGGTGGTGCTGGACGCCGACAGCGTCATGAGCGGCGACTGCCTGACCTCCATGGTCAAGCTCATGCAGGCGCACCCGCGCGCCGGCATCATCCAGACCGCCACGCAATCGATCGGCCACCAGACCCTGCACGCCCGCGCACAGCAATTCGCCTCGCGCATGACCGGCCGCCTGTTCACGCTGGGCATGCAGTACTGGCAGCTGGGCGAGTCCCACTATTGGGGCCACAACGCCATCATCCGCGTCAAGCCCTTCATGGATCACTGCGCGCTGGCCCCGATCAAGGGCACGGGTGGCCTCGCCGGCGGCATCATGTCGCACGACTTCGTCGAAGCCGCGCTGATGCGCCGTGCCGGTTTCCATGTGTGGCTGGTGTCCGACCTGGTCGGCAGCTACGAGCAGCAACCGCCGGACCTGCTGTCCGAGCTGCAGCGTGACCGCCGCTGGTGCCAGGGCAACCTGCAGAACGCCCGCCTGATGGCCGAACCCGGCATCGCTGGCGTGCACCGCGCCATGTTCATCACGGGCACCATGTCCTACCTGTCGGCGCCGCTGTGGCTGGCCTTCATGACGCTGGGCACCGCGCTGTGGCTGTCGGGCCATGCCCAGGCCACCGGCCTGGCCAGCGTGAGCCACGCTCTGTCGGCCATCCCGGCCGAGCTGATCGGCCTGTGGATCTGGACCCTGGCCGTGCTGTTCCTGCCGCGCCTGCTGGGCATCGCCGCCGTACTGATCCAGGGCGAGCAACGCCGCTACGGCGGCACGGCAGGCCTGGTGAAGAGCGCCGCGCTGGAAAGCGTGCTGGCCATGCTGCAGTCGCCGGTGCGCATGCTGGCCCACTCGCTGTTCGTGCTGGTCGCGCTGACCGGCGTCAAGCTGGAATGGAAGTCGCCCCCGCGGGACGCCGAAGCCCTGCGCTGGCGCGATGCGGCCCGCAGCCTGGCCCCCATGAGCGGCGTCATTGCCCTGCTGGCTGCCGGCATCGCGCTGATCGACCCGAGCGCGCTGGTCTGGCTGATCCCGGTGGGCCTGCCGCTGCTGCTGGCCATCCCCGCCAGCGTGCTGACGAGCCGCAGCGACCTGGGTGCCGCCATGCGCCGCCAGCGCTGGCTGCTGATCCCGGAAGAAAGCTGGTCGCCGGCCGTTCTGCGCCGCGCCTGGATGCATGCCAAGCTGCCGCTGCGCCAGGCTCCGCTGGCCCTGGCCGCCTGACCGGCAGTCTCCTCCACAAGCGCCCCTCGACGAGGGGCGTTTTTGTTTGCGCGGCCCGTGCGCTTTTTGCGCACGGCCAGCGCGAAAATCAGCGCTTGAGAGCAGCACCCTGTGTGCCTACGATGCGGCCCCAGTTCCACCACCACAACGAGAATCCATGCGCTCCTCGCGACCCATCCTGGCCTGGCTCGCCACTGCCGCGCTGCTGGCCGGCTGCGCCAGCGGCCCCACCCCCTCCGCGACATCCGCCAGCGCGGCGCCGAGCCGCACCCAGGCCGCTGCGCCCGTGCGGGTGAAAGTCTTCGTCGCCGCCATGTTCGAGATCGGCCAGAACACGGGCGACCGCGCGGGCGAGTTCCAGCACTGGTACGAGCGCTACTGGAAGGCCTCCACGCCGATCCGCGTGCCCGGCGCCATCGCACCCGTGTACTGCAACAGCGACGGCGTCTGCGGCGCCGTGCTGGGCATGGGCAAGGTCAACTCCTCGGCCTCGATGCAGGCGATCCTGCTGAACCCGGCCTTCGACTTCTCGCAGGCGTACTACCTGGTCACGGGCGTGGCCGGCACACCCCCGTCGCGCGGCACCATCGGCGACGTGTTCTGGGGCAGCTGGCTGGTGGACTACGACCTGGGCCACCGCTGGGCGCCCGAGGAGAACACGCCGGGCGCGCCGACCTTCATGCCGCGCAAGGGCTACGAGACCTACCGGCGCTTCCAGCTCAACCCGGCGCTGCAGGCCTGGGCCATGCAGCTGTCGGCCAACACCCCACTCAAGGACTCGGACAGCGCGCGCGCCTACCGGCTGCGCTACCCCGAGCCACGTGCACGGCAGGCCCCCTCGGTCGGGCTGGGCACGCACATGACGGGCGACACCTTCTTCCACGGCCCCGGCCTGTCGAACCAGGCGCAGTACATCGCCAGGCTCTACGGCGCCGACGACTACGTGATCACCGAGATGGAGGCCGCCGCCATCGCGCTGGTGATCCAGCGCACCCATGGCACGGACCGCATCATGAGCCTGCGTGGCGCCGTCAACTTCGACCAGGGCAATCCGCGCGAGACCACGCTGCAGCACCTGGACCCCGCGCCCGGCGAGACAGCCGGCGGCTTCGCGGAGACCGTGGAAAACATCGCGCGCGTGGGCGAGCGCGTGGTCGACCACATCGTGGGCCAGTGGACGGAGTGGGCGGGCGGCGTACCGCCGCGCTGAGCCCTGCATGCACGCCAGCGTCCTCCGGTACTTCGTCGAGGTGGCCCGCAGCGGCTCGGTGCGCAAGGCATCGGAGCGGCTGCACGTGGCGGCCAGCGCCGTCAACCGCCAGATCCTGAACCTGGAGGACGAACTCGGCGTGGAGCTGTTCGACCGCCTGCCTGGCGGCATGCGGCTCAACCCGGCCGGCGAGCGGCTGCTGCGCCACGCGCAGGAGACCCTGCACGGCTACCAGGTGCTGCGCACCGAACTCGACGCGCTGCGCGGCGAGCGAAGCGGCCACGTGAAGCTGGCGGCCATGGACTCATGCTTCGAGGACCTGCTGCCCGCGGCGCTGGAAGAGTTCTCGCAGCTGTTCCCCGCCGCCACGTACACCGTTGTCTCGACCCAGCCCATGGAGGTGCCGCAGCTTGTGGCCTCGGGCCAGGTGGATCTGGGCATCGGCTTCGTCACGCGGCTGCCGGCCGGCGCGGTGGCCGTGAGTCTGGTGCACCTGCCCCTGGGCGTGGTGATGCCGCCGGGCCACCCACTCGCCCAACACGAGCGCGTGGCGCTGCGCGACTGCGCGCGCCACCCCTTCATCCGTTCGGGCGCGCAGCCAGTCTTCGGACCCACGCTGTCGGCGGAGTACACGGCCTTCTGGGAGGCCATGGAGCCGGTCGCCACCTGCAACTCCACGCCGCTGGTCAAGCGTCTGGTTATGGCCGGCAAGGGGATCACGACCTTCTCCAAGATCGCGCTGCTGCACGAGCTGCGCCGCGGCGAACTGGTCTGGCGGCCGTTCGCGCTGCCGGTGTTGAACCAGCTGCAGGTCGGCATCATGGTGCCGGCGCAGCGCGCACTGCCGCAGCTCACGCAGAACTTCGTGGGCCGGCTCGCGCGCCGGCTGGCGCAGCTGGAGCAGGAAGCCGCCGCGCTGTAGCGCAGACTCAGAAAGGCAGCTTGGGCATGCCGCCCCCGCCGCCCATGAGGCCCTTCATGCCGCCCATGCGCTTCATCATCTTCATGAGGCCGCCGCCCTTCATCTTCTTCATCATGTCCTGCATCTGGCCGAACTCGTTGAGCAGGCGGTTGACCTCCTGCACCTGAACGCCGGCAC
>CAJYRH010000560.1 GCA_913776795.1 uncultured Pseudorhodoferax sp.
CCGCAAGGTTCTGGAGATGCCGGAAGTGCGTGAGCGCATGCAGGCCCTGGCTTCGGAACCCTCGCCCGGGACGCCTGAGGCCTTGGGGGAGTTCGTCCGTTCGGAGATGACGCGCTTTTCCAAGCTCATCGCCGACAACAACATCAAGGCAGACTGAGGGGCACACCATGCAAATGCCCAATTCCCATGCAGCCCGCCCCACCGTGCGCGTGGAAGTCGTCGACGCCCGGGCGACGCTGCCGCTGGCGCCTGACGCCATGGTCGAGCAGGTTGCCACCGGCTTCGTTTTCACCGAGGGCGCCCTGTGGCACAGCGCGCAGTCCTATCTGCTGTTCAGCGACATCATCGGCAACCAGATGCACCGCTGGGACGCCGTCCAGGGCACCACCAGCTTTCGGCGCCCGAGCAACATGGCCAACGGAAACACCTGGGATCTGCAGGGCCGGCTGCTCACCTGCGAGCACGCCAGCAGCCGCGTCGTGCGCACCGAGCACGATGGCACGCTCACCGTGCTCGCCAGCCACTTCGAGGGCCGCGCGCTCAACAGCCCCAACGACATCGTCGTCAAGAGCGACGGCGCCATCTATTTCACCGACCCGATCTTCGGGCGGCGCGAACCGCACGGCGTGCTGCGGGCTCCCGAACTCGACCACAGCAGCGTGTACCGGATCGATCCGCACAATGGCGCGCTGTCCCGCCTGTCGCCCCGGCTGGAGCAGCCCAACGGCCTGTGCTTCAGCCTGGACGAGTCGCTGCTGTACGTGAACGACAGCCCGCGCAAGCAGATCCATGTGTTCCCCGTGCTGGCCGATGGCACGCTCGGCTCCGGCCGCCTCTTTGCCACTCTGCCGGGCGAGGAACCCGGTGTGCCCGATGGCATGAAGGTCGACACGCTGGGCAACGTGTACTGCTGTGGCCCCGGCGGCATCCATGTGCTGTCGCCAGAGGGCCACCGGATGGCACGGATCCGCTTTCCGGAAAAGTCCTGCAACATGGCGTTCGGTGACGACGACCACCGCACGCTCTACGTCACCGCCTGCACCTCGGTCTACCGCCTGCGGGTGCAGGTGCCCGGCAGGCCGCAATGGAGCGGCCCGGGCTGAACCGCGACGCCGGTCAGTACCCGCGCTCCGGGTCGACGACGCCGGCCACCGGCTCGCCGCGCGCCAGCGCACGCATCTTGCCCGCGATCTGCGCGATCGACTCGCCGCGCAGCGTGCGCGCCGAGCCGTGCGGGGTGATGCTGATCTTCGGGTGCTGCCAGAACGCATGCGCGGCAGGCAGCGGCTCGGTCTCGAACACATCCAGCGTGGCACCGGCCAGCTTGCCGCTGTCGAGCAGAGGGATCAGGTCGTCCTCGACCAGGTGGCCGCCGCGCGCGATGTTGATGAGGTAGCCGCCCGGCCGCAACGCCGACAGCGTCGTCTTGTTCAGGATGCCACGCGTAGCGTCCGTCAGCGGCAGCAGGTTGACCAGTACGCGTGTGCCGACCAGGAAATCGCCCAGCCGCGCCTCGCCTGCGAAGGTGCGCACGCCCTCAATTTCCTTGCGCGAACGGCTCCAGCCCAGCACCGGGAATTCGAACTGCGCCACGGCCCTGGCCACGCGCTCGCCCAGCACCCCGAGGCCCAGGATGCCGACCGGAAAGTCGGCCCGCTCGCGCGGTTTGCGGTAGACCCAGCGCCCGGCGCGCGCCTCGGCCTCGTAAAGGTCGAACTCGCGGAAATGCCGGATCAGCGCATGGCACACGTACTCGGCCATCTGCACCGACATGCCGGCGTCGTCCAGCCGCACGATGCGCACGCCCGGGGGAATGTTGAGCTGCAGGAGCGCGTCCACGCCAGCGCCGATGTTGAACAGGGCCTGCAGCTTCGGCTGCGCATCGATGAACGACTGCGGCGGTGCCCAGACCACGGCGTAGTCGGCTGCCGGCTGGCCTGCCTCCCAGGCCATGACCTCGGCCTCTGGCAGCGCCTGTTGCAGGCCCTGGACCCAGGGCTCGGGCTTCTCGGGAAGACAGACGGTGATGCGCATCGGAATCGGACCTTTGGTGGCAAAAGGCCCGATGCTAACTACGCGGCCAGCTTGAGCAGCTCCGCCCCCTCGGCCACCTGGTCGCCCGGCGCGTAGAGCAGTTCGGCCACCGTGCCGTCGGCCGGCGCGGCGATGGTGTGCTCCATCTTCATGGCCTCCATCACCGCAAGCGCCTGTCCCTTGGCGACCTTGTCGCCGGCCTTGACCGCGAACGAGACCACTTTGCCCGGCATCGGCGCCGTCAGCCGGCCGCCCTCGGACTGCTGCTGACCAGCGTGGGCCAGCGCATCGGGCAGCAGCACCTGCGTGGCGCCCTGGGGCGCGAAGAGGTGGATGGTCTCGTCCTGGCGCACGCAGGCCAGCGGCACGCGCCGGCCCGCCAACTGCAGGTCGATGCGTCCGTCGGGGCGCGCAGCGAAGGCCAGCACACCGCTGGCCTCACCCAGGCGCAGCTGCAGCGCGCCGTCGTGCAGCACGCGCAGCTCTGCCACGCCTTGCTCACCGCGGAAGCTGTAGTCGATGCGCCGCAGCATGGGCGTGTAGGCACGCCAGCCATCCCGCCGGCTCCAGGGGTCGGCCCAGGTGCCGGGCGCCGGTGCAGCCGCCGTCTGCTCAGCCTGCAGCAACTGCGCCACGGCTCCGGCCACGGCCAGGTCGCGGCCCAGCGGCTCCTGGTCGAACAGCACCGCCCTCTCGCGCTGGATCAGCGCGGTGTCCAGGTCGGCCTGGGCGAAGGACCGGCTGGCCAGCACATGGCGCAGGAATTGCACGTTGTTCTGAACGCCTACCACGCGCATGGCGGCCAGCGCCTGGTCCAGCCGCGCGAGGGCCTCCTCGCGCGTGTCGCCATGCACGATGAGCTTGGCGATCATGGAGTCGTAGAACGGCGAGATCGCATCGCCTTCGCGCACACCCGAGTCCACGCGCACGGGGCCACGCTCGAAGCGCACGCAATCGGGCAGCCGGTAGGCGTGCAGCGTGCCAGTCGCGGGCAGGAACTGCTTGTCGGGGTTTTCGGCGCAGATGCGTGCCTCGATCGCATGGCCCTGGATGCGCAACTGGTCCTGTCGCAGCGGCAGCGGCTCGCCGCTGGCCACGCGCAGCTGCCACTCCACCAGGTCCAGGCCGGTGATGGCCTCGGTGACAGGGTGCTCCACCTGCAGCCGCGTGTTCATCTCCATGAAGAAGAAGTTCATGCTGCCGTCGGGCCGCTGCTCGACGATGAACTCCACCGTGCCGGCGCCCACATAGTTCACCGCACGCGCGGCGGAGACGGCCGCCTCGCCCATCTGCCGACGCATGGCCTCGGGCATGCCGGGCGCAGGCGCCTCCTCCAGCACCTTCTGATGGCGACGCTGCACCGAGCAGTCGCGCTCGAACAGGTAGACGCAGTTGCCATGCGTATCGCCGAACACCTGGATCTCGATGTGGCGCGGGCGTTGCACGTACTTCTCGACCAACACGGCGTCATCGCCGAAGCTGTTGATGGCCTCGCGCTTGCAGGAGGCCAGCGCGGCCGCGAAGTCCTCGGCCGTGTCGACCGCGCGCATGCCCTTGCCACCGCCGCCCGCACTGGCCTTGATCAGCACGGGATAGCCAATGCGGTCGGCCTCGCGCGCCAACAGGGCCGCGTCCTGTTCGGCGCCGTGGTACCCAGGCACCAGCGGCACGCCAGCCTTCTCCATGAGCTGCTTGGACTCGGCCTTCAGGCCCATGGCCTGGATTGCGGACGCGGGCGGGCCAATGAAGACCAGGCCGGCCGCGGCGCAGGCCTGGGCGAACTCCTCGTTCTCGCTCAGGAAGCCGTAGCCCGGGTGGATGGCCTGCGCGCCCGTGGCCCTGGCGGCCTCGAGGATGCGCTCCCAGCGCAGGTAGCTGTCCTTCGGTGCGCTGCCGCCGATGTGCACCGCCTCGTCGCAGGCCTGCACATGCTGGGCGTCGGCATCGGCGTCGGAGTAGACGGCGACGGACTGCACACCCATGCGGCGCGCCGTGGCGGCCACGCGGCAGGCGATTTCACCGCGATTGGCGATCAGGATTTTTTGGAACATGTCTCAGCTACCTTGGGATGCGGTGTTCGAAAAGAGGGAGGCCAGCTTTCGCGCCAACAGGCGCAGGAACCTGAACAGCACGACCAGCAGCAGCACGCTCAGCACAAGCACGAGCAGCAGGCAGATGCCGAAGGCGACGGGATGCTGGGTCGCCAGCCACACGGCGCCCACGACCAGGCCGTCCTCCAGCAGGCTCAGACCCAGGTTGGAGAACGGCTCGGGCGAGGTGTTGGCCGCCGCGCGTGTCGTCGCCTTCGTGGCGAAAGCGGTGGCCGCCAGCGAGCCGCCCAGCAGACCGGCCACGGCCCCCATGGTGCCGCTGTCGGCACCGAAGACACCGGCCGCCAGCGCGGCGCCGGCCGGGATGCGGATCACCGAGTGCACCAGATCCCACAGCGAGTCCAGGCCCGGGATCTTGTCGGCGAAGAACTCCACGAACAACATGAAGCCGCTGGCCGCCAGCATCGCCGGGTGCTGCAGCACGTGCAGCCCGGCCGGCAGCGGCAGCCAGCCCAGCCAGCCCGACATGCCGACCAGGAACACCACGGCGTAAAGCCG
>CAJYRH010000561.1 GCA_913776795.1 uncultured Pseudorhodoferax sp.
AAGAGCGACCAGCGCAGCCGGTGGTGCAGGCGCAATTGCACACCCCCGTTGCCGCGCCAGACCGAGACGAGCATCACTGCGGCTGCCGCGACGTAATAGACGACAAGGGCCAGGCCTGCGCCGGTGATGCCAAGCGGCGGCACCGGTCCCCAGCCGAAGATCAGCATCGGCGATGCCAGCAGAAGCAACAGCACCCCGCCGGACAGAACAATGGCCGGCAGGCCCATGTTCCCGCTGCCGCGCAGCACGCTGGCCATGCCGTTGGCCAGCCAGAGAAAGATGGCGCCGACGAAGATGGCGTTGGAGTAGGCAAGGGCAGCTGTCTGCACCTGCTGCGTGGCGCCCATGGCACGGTACAGCAGCGGCCCGCCCAGCAGGCCGCCCAGCATGCAGAGCACGCCGAACGCCAGTGCGATGACGAGCGCGTGCAGCGCCAGTGCCTGCGCCCTCGCGGTGTCGCCGGCGCCGATCGCGCGTGCGATGGCCGAGGAGATGCCACCGCCCATGCCGCCGGCCGACATGGTCTGCATCAGCATCACCAGCGGGAATACCAGCGCAGCCCCTGCCAGTGCGTCCACGCCGAGCAGGCCGACGAAGTAGCTTTCCAGAAAGTTGGCGGCCGCCTGCGCAAGCATCACGACCAGGTTGGGCGCTGCCAGCAGCAGCAGCGTGAGCAACACGGGGCCGTTGAGCAGGCGTTGGGAGCGGGCATGGGTCGCGAGCGCACCCTTGCCGGGCGTGGCTGCTGCGGGAACGGCACTCATGCTGGCTCGCCTTGTTGCAGCAGGCTGTCGCGCGCGCTGGCCAGCAGCGCTTCGGAGAACGGATCGCCTCTGGTGGCACGCGACAACAGCAGCGCGCCCACCAGCGTGGCCAGATCGACCAGTGCGCGCCGGTCGGCCGCGGGCGTGCCTGCATCGGGCTGCAGGCTGGCCAGACGCGCGGCCATGGCCTTCACCCCGGCCAGGTAGGGCGCGCGCACCGGCGCAGCGGCATCGGAGCGGGCCACGTCGGCGACCAGTGCCGCCGCCGTGCAACCGCTGCCGGGTCGGTCGCGCATGGCGGTCGACAGATAGCCTTGTACATAGGCCTGCCGGCGTTCCGCGCGCGTGGGCAATTCGGCGAAGCGGTGGTCCCAGCGCGCACCGGCATGTTCGAAGCCTTTGCTGCAGGCCACGGCGGCCAGGCCGTCCTTGGACGAAAAGTGGCCGTAGAAGCCGCCATGCGTGAGTCCCGCGGCCGCCATCACCTCGGCGACGCTGACACCGTGCAGCCCTTTCTCGCGGAACAGGCGCGACGAGGCTTTTTCGATCGCGATCCGGTTCTGGTCGGTCTGCTGTTGCGATACGCGTGGCATGTTCGGCTCCGGCATTGATAAATGACAAGCATCATAAATAGAATGGACCCGTGGTGCCGCTCCGTCATGTTGCGGGACTACGCCCGGCAACGGTCTTTACAGAACTTCATGACCCCGATGTCCTCCGGTCGATGCGTCGGCCGTTGAATGCGCATCTGGTAATTTTTGTCGTGGAGATTTGCATGAAACGTCTGTCCTTGCTCGCCGTGGTAGCGGTCGCGACGCTGAGTGGCTGCGTTGTGGCTCCTGTCGGTCCGGGCTACTACGGCTACCGCCGGCCTGTGGTGGTGGCACCGGCCGTGGTGGCGCCGCCGCCGGTCGTGGTCGTGCGCCCGGGCTACGACGGCCGCGGCTACGGCTATGGCCGACGCTGGCGCCACGACGATTGAGCCAGTCGTGCCGGGAACCATTGCCGGCGAGCAGCCATCCCATGGCCGACAATGCCGCGCGACCGTCCGTCGGACGGCGCGCGCTACAAGAATCGTCGCAAGAAAGGGTGGGAATGCTGTTGCGAATGTTGGACCAGGCACCGCGCAAGGTGCTGGCGCTGGTGAGCCTGGGATGTATGGCCTTGCTGGCCTATGGCCTGTACCTGCAGCACGGCCTCGGTCTGGAGCCGTGCCCCATGTGCATCGTGCAACGCTACGCTTTGGTGCTCGTGGCGATCGTTTCGGGCCTCGCCGCCATGCTGCGGTCGCGCGGCGCCCATGTGGCTGGCAGCCTGTTGACCCTGCTGATCGCCGGATTCGGCGCCTTCGTCGCAGCACGGCAGAGCTGGCTGCAGTGGTATCCACCCGAGGTGGCCTCGTGCGGCCGTGATTTCTACGGAATGATCGAGACATTCCCGCTCAAGCGGGCCGTCCCCATGATCTTCGCCGGTGGCGGCGACTGCGCCGCGGTCGATTGGACATTTCTCGGCGGCTCGATCGCGAACTGGTCCTTCGTATGCTTCCTGGCCATCGGCGTGGCGATGGCTGCGCTGCTATGGCGCTCGCACACGCGGCGGTGAGTGAGAAGGCGGTTGCGACAAGTGTCGGCCTCGGCCTACATCGGGTCGTTGCCGAGCCTGACTGCAACTAGCGTTCCATGCGCGCTACCGTCCGGGATCGATCTACATTGGGGGTGTTGGTTCATGTCATCTGCCGCGCTGCATGCCTTGGAAGCGGTATCGCCCGCCTGTTCGGCGCCCGACGGTGCAGCCGGTCTGGCGGATGAGGCGGCCCGGTACGCCGTCCTGCGGCGCATGGGATCGGCCATCCGTCACCAGATCGCCGGTGCGCTGCAGCCGGTCAGCATGGTGGCATCGCTGGTGGAGCGCCGCGTGCAGGCCGCAGCCCCGAACCTGGAAGCCCTGCGTCGCAACTGCGGCGAGATGAATGCGCTGGCGCGCTCGGCGAGCAGCGAGTGCGTGGCCTTGATGGGGTGGCTGGCGCCGCACGAGGGCGAGCAGGTGCCGTTGAACGAAGGTGTTGCCGACTGCCTGCACCTGCTGACGACCGAACTGTCCTTCCGCGGATTCACGGTGGACGACGCAACCCAGCCGGTCGCTGCTCGGGTCGCGCGGTTGAGCCTGCGCACATTGGTGCCAGCCTGCTTGATGGCATTGACCGATGCGGCCACAGTGCCCTCTCAGGTTCGCATCGAAGCCGATGTCGTGGAGGGCGGGGGTATCGGCCTCACCATGTCGCTATCGGCGGCACCCGGCACGGAGGGCAATGCCCAGCGCGCCAAGGCGTACCGCCCGCTGACGTGGTCGGACGTGAAGGCGTTGGCCGATTCAGAAGGCGTCCGCATGCAGCTGGGTGGGTCATCTGTCCGCATCGAGTTCGCTGCCCAGCCCGCCGCCGACGATGCGGAGGTGCGTTGGGGATGATGTTGCGCTGCGAGCCCGGTTCGGTGTTGGCTTGCGCAGCGATGAAAAAGGGGCTCTTGCGAGCCCCTTGTCGATTGCGTTGGGCACTCAGTCTCAATCGATGAGCTTGTTCTTGAGCGCGTAGTACGTCAGATCGCTGTTGGAGCTCAGGTTGAGTTTTTCCATCAGGCGGGTCCGGTAGGTGCTGACGGTCTTCACGCTCAGCGACAGGGTCTTGGCGATGTCGCCTGCGGTCTCGCCCTTGGCCAGCTTCAGGAACACCTGGAACTCGCGCTCGGACAACTGCTCGTGCGGCGCCTCGTCGCCCTTGCGGTTGATCTGCTGGGCGAGCAGCTCGGCCACTGCCGGTGTGATGTAGCGCCGGCCCATTGCGACAGTGCGGATCGCATTGACGATCTCCATCGGGTCGCATTCCTTGTTCAGGTAGCCGCTCGCGCCCTGACGAATCAGGTTCATCGCGTAGTGTTCCTCCGGATAACCCGACAAGATCAGGATTCCCAGGTCCGGTGCTTTGGCGCGGATCATGGCAAGCACGTCAATGCCGGTCTGCCCGGGCATGGACAGGTCCATCAGCAGCACATCCATCTCTGTGTTGCGGACCAGGTCGATGGCTTCGCGACCGCTCGCAGCTTCGCCGACCACGCGCAAATCCACGTGGTCCGAGAAGAACTGCCGCAGACCTGAACGCACGATGGCGTGGTCATCCACGATGCCGACTTTGATCATCTGGCTCCTTCCGGTGAAGCGTGTTGTTGCTGTGGGGGAGTTGTACTTTGGCCGCTCTGGAGCGTCTGTAGGACAGCGGCCAAAACTCGGTGCCGCGCGGGGCACCAAGAAGAGCGTTGGCGACGGCGTCGGCACATTGGACTGCCGATCTGTCTGGTGCGGGCACTGGCCGTACCGCCGTCGCCGTCAATGTAGGTGGCCCGATGGACCGTCGCAATGCATTGCCGCGCACTCCGTCGGGCAGTGCGTGACATTTGTCGTGGTCGCCGACGTGGCCTTCAAAAAGGCTTGGGCTGGCGGCCCTGTACCGGATAGGCGGGGTCGGTGTAGCCGGGGGTCGAGGCATGGCCAGCAGGAACCAGACGATTGACGGCGGCCTCGTCCTCGGCCGTGAGGGCATAGTCCACCGCAGGCAGGTAGTCCTTCCACTGCGCCAGCGTGCGGGGGCCGGCGATCACCGACGAGACTGCGCCGCTGCCGAGCACCCATGCAGTCGCAAATTGGGAGAGCGTGATGCCGCGGTCCTGCACGTGTGCCTGGAGCGTCTGCGCAGCGTGCAGGGATTCGTCGCGGAACTCCGTCTCCAAGACCCGCTTGTCTCCGCGGCCGACCCGGCTGTCCGAGGCAGGCGCTGCGCCCGGCAGGTACTTGCCGGACAGGATGCCTCGCGCGATCGGGCTGTAGGGCACGACGCCAAGTCCGTGGTGCCGGCATGCGGGCAGGATCTCGACCTCTGGCATGCGGTTCAGCAGGTTGTAATAGGGCTGGCAGGCGGCCGGACCGGGCATGTTCAGGCGCCGCGCAAGGTGCGTGGCCTCGGCGATGCGCCAGCCGCGGAAGTTGGAAAGGCCCCAGTACCGGATCTTGCCGGCGCGCAGCAGGGCGTCGATGGCCCGCAGCGGCTCTTCCAGGTCCAGCCCGTCAAAGTCGCGGTGCAGGTAGTAGATGTCGATGTGATCGGTGCGCAGGCGGCGCAGGCTGTTCTCCGCCGCTGTCATCACCCAGTGGCGCGAGTAGTTGCCATGGTTGGGCGCGTCGGCCATTTTGTTGCCAAGCTTGGTCGCCACGATCCAGCGGTCACGCCGGCCGGACAGGATCTGGCCCAGCATCTCCTCGGACGCGCCCTGCTTGTAGACGTCGGCGGTGTCGAGGAAGTTGATGCCATGGTCCTGGGCATGGGCTACGATGTCGGCGGCCTCTGGCAGCGGCGTCTGGTCGCCGAACATCATCGTGCCCAGGCACAGATTGGAAACGCGCAACGGGCTCTTGCCGAGCGGACGGTAATGCATTGGATGCTCCAGGGTCAGGTGGGTTGGATCGTGCATGCTCGCCGGGCCGTCACCATCATGACGCTTTCGTGCCGAGGCATGGCCCGGGAGTTGCCGCGATGAACGAGCGATGGATCCGCATGGTACTGGCGGTGTCGATGCTGTCGGTTTGCCTGGTGCAGGTGTCCCGGGCGCAGGAGCAGGCCCGGGTGTTGTCGTCGGTGCCGGTCTTGCAGCACCGCACGGCCGCACAGCAGGTCTGCCATACCGCGGAGGAGATAGCACCGCAGCAAAGCACGGGCGCTGGCGCCTTGATGGGCACGGTGGCAGGCGGCGTTGCTGGCAACGCACTTGGAGGCGGAAACGGGCGTGCGCTGGCCACCCTGTTCGGCGTGGTGCTTGGAGCGCTATGGGGCGACCGCGTCGAAGGTCGCCCGTCGCCGCAGTTCCAGCAGGTACGGCATTGCACGCTGCAAGGCGTGCCGCAGGCGCAAGTGGTCGGGTACGACGTGCGGTACGCGTACGCGGGGCGGCAGTACCGCGTGCTGATGCCTCACGACCCGGGGTCGACGCTGGCCGTGCAGCTCACGCCCATGCCGGTCCTGCAGGACGAGCGGCTCCAGGCGACCCCGCCTGCCGCAACGAGCAGCGATTCTGCTGTGGATTGAAGCAAGCCAGCAGCGCGGGCGCGGCTGGCCTCAACGCGCGAGGATCTCGTCCAGTTCCTTGCAGGAGGGTGCGCAGACGGCTTGCGACTTGCCAATGACCTTGCGCGTGCCCAGTTGGGACCGCAGGCGGTGCTTGCCGCAGAGGAAGCAGGACATCGTGGAGCCGCCCATCGACGTACCAGCGGTGAAGGGCGAACCGGAGACCTTGGTCTTGTAGCGCAGCCCGTCAGCCAAGATTGCGGTTTTCACTTCAGCTTTGGCCATTGGCGGAACTCTCCCTGGGTGTATGCATTGCGCGCTGGATCACGGTCCTGGCCTGCTGCTCGGCCGCCACGGACAGATCCAGTGGCGAGCGGCACAGTCCAGCGACCTCGTATTGCGTATTTTCGTACATCTCGGAGGCTGCTGGATGTTCGGCCAGCAAATCCCGCAGTGCATCGCTCGGTTTCGCAGCCTGCAGGGCGGCGCGCAGGCGCAAGACGACGGCTTGGTACTGGGCTGGATCGACGGGCACGCGGCTGTGCTCCAGACGCTCCAGCAGCGCAGCCAGAACGCGGATGGGGGCGAGCTCGGTGAGGGCGGAGGGCTGGTGGGTCTTCATGCGATCGCAGATGGCGCCGAACGTCGCCATTGCAAGCGTCCAAGCAAAAGGCCCCGCATCGTGCGATGCGGGGCCTTCGGCCTTTTGGCTCCTCAACCTGGGCTCGAACCAGGGACCTACGGATTAACAGTCCGGCGCTCTACCGACTGAGCTATTGAGGAAAGGATCGGTGAATTTCTGGCTCCTCAACCTGGGCTCGAACCAGGGACCTACGGATTAACAGTCCGGCGCTCTACCGACTGAGCTATTGAGGAACGGTAGCCCACGAGTATAGCGTCTTTTCTACGACTTTCCGGCGCCTAGAAGTCGGCCTGCACCGCCAGGCGTGCCGTGCGCGGCTGGCCCGTGAACAGGTACACGTGGCCGTATTGCGTCGGCGATTCCTTGTAATAACGGCGGTCGAACAGGTTCTCGACACCCAGCGTCCAGCGCGTGGCCACGCCGCCGACCTTGGTCGCATAGCGCAGCGCGGCATCCACGCGGGTCCACGAGGGCAGTTCGACAGAAGCATCGGACAGCACGGAGCGGCGGCCTTCATGCACCACCATGCCGTCCAGCGCCAGGCCGGGGATGCTGGCCACGGCGTACGAGGCCCGGCCGCGCAGCACCAGCTTGGGCACGTTCACAGGGCGTGTGCCATTGAGCGCCGGCGTCTCGGTGCTGCCGCGGCGCTTGGCGTCGAGCACGGTGGCGCCACCGTCCAGCCGCCAGGGGCCGCCGCGCCAGCCCAGCGTCCCTTCCAGCCCCTGGTGGACGGCTTCGCCGTCGTAGGCGCCGGTGCATGGGGTCTGGATCAGAGGGCAGGTTTCGATATTGGTCATCGGTCGGACGATGCGGAACCACGCCATCTGCCAGTTCCATGCGCCGTCGCCGCCTTTGACGCCCACCTCCTGCTGGCGCGACTTGCGCACCTGCAATGCCTCACCGGCATTGCTGTAGTCATCGACCTTGTTCGGCACAAGGTACGACTCCACGCCCTGACCCCAACTCGCATAGAGCAGCGGGCCGGCTTGCAGCTGGTAGCCCAGCGCGATCCACGGGGTGGTAAGGCTGGCGTCGTACCCGGTAGGGCGCGATCCATCGGTGCGCACGCTCTCGCGGTCCGTCCGGGTGTGGCGAACTCCCAGCCAGGTGGTCCACTGCGGCGACCAGCGGATGGTGTCCTGCAGCGACAGTTCCAGCGAGCGCTCGTCGCGGTTGGTGCTGGGGTCGTTGGGCTCCGGGTTGGCAGTGGTGACCGCCGTGCCGTCCACGTTGCCGGGCTCGAGCAGGAACTGGTTGGTCTGTTCCTGAAACCGATTGCGCACGCGCGAGGACAGCAGGCCGACGGACAGGTCGTGGGCGATGGTGCCCGTGGTGAGCTTGCCCTTGAGCTTGAGCTGCGCCGCCGTCAGCCGGCGCCGTTCGTTCTCGCTGCGGAAGTCGTAGAAGTCGAACGTTCCGTCGCTGCAGTAGCTGGCGTAGTTTTCTTCGGCGCTGCAGCCGAAGGGGTAGGCCAGCCGGTCGTCCGTCTTCAAGCGCTGCTGCCCCACCTGTGCCGACCAGCGCCAGTCCGCATTGATCGCCTGCTCGATGCGCAGCGTGCCCGTCAGCGCTCCGAACACCGACGGCTGTGACCAGGGCTGGTTGTTCAGGTTCAGGTGCGGGCTCGGCACGGGAGGCAACCTGCGGCCCAGCAGGCTGTAGCCGGCCTGGCTGGGCTGCGACTTGTGGCTCCACTCGATCTCGGCCTCGACCAGCGTGTCGCGGCCCAGGCGCCAGTCCATGGCCAGCGCTGCCACGCTGCGGCGGCCGTCCAGGTCGTCGATGCGCGGGCGCAGCGTCTCGTGCGCCACGTTGAAGCGGTAGCCGAACACACGGTCCACACCAAAGCGCCCGCCCAGGTCGACGGCGCCCAGCACGCCGCCGCGGCCGGACACCTCCACCGTGGCGCTGCGCAGGTCCTTCTCCGTCGGACGCTTGACCACGTAGTTGACGAGCCCGCCGGGTGCGCTGGTACCGGCCTGGATGCCGCTCGTGCCCTTCAGGATTTCGATGCGTTCCTTGTTGTCCAGCGGGACCGAGGTCTCGGCACTGATGGGCAGGCCCTCGCGCCGGTAGTTGAAGCGGTTGTCCAGCGTGAAGCCGCGGATGCTCAGGAAGTCCCAGTAGCCCGGGGCGTTGTAGGCGTCGGTGACCGAGGCGTCGAACTGCGTGAGGTCGGCCAGGCGGCGTGCGCCGCTGGCCTGCAGCAGCCGGGCATCGACCACCGTGGCCGAGACCGGCAGTTCCTGCAGTGGCTGGTCGCCGAAGCCGGTCACGTCGGCCTGGGCCGGCAGGCCGCCGGACTGTACGGTCACAGCCGGAAGGCTGGCGGTTTGGGCGGCTGCGACGGACGCCAGGCAGGCGAGTGCCACAGCACATGCCTGGGGAATGGGAGAAAGAAGATGGTGTGCCACAACGCGTTCACGTCATAGCAGGTCGGCCTGACGGATCGCGCCGGCCACTTACGCCGGACGGCGTGCACGGCCCGACCGGGTCAATGCTTCCCTGCGCGAGGATTACCTCGGGACCGCCGGCCTTGCGGACGACGGGACAGGTTCCAAGGGTGTGATCTCAGCCGACCCGGTCCAAAGACCGGGCCAGCACCCCTAGCGAGGGCGGATTGTAGTGGCGTGACGGCGCTGTGACGGCGTGTGCCCGATCGGCTTCAGAGCAGACCGCCCAGGCAGACGTACTTGGTCTCCAGGAACTCCTCGATGCCGTACCTGGAACCCTCTCGGCCCAGCCCCGACTGTTTGACGCCGCCGAACGGCGCCTCTGCGGTGGAAATCAGCCCGGTGTTCACGCCCACCATGCCGGATTCCAGCCGCTCGGCCACGCGCATCACGCGGCCGATGTCGCGGCTGTAGAAGTAGGCGGCCAGGCCGAATTCGGTGTCGTTGGCCTGGGCGATGACTTCGTCCTCGCTGTCGAAGGCGAAGATGGGCGCCAGCGGGCCGAAAGTTTCCTCCTTGGCGAACAGCATGTCGGGCGTGGCGCCGGCCACCACGGTCGGCTCGTAGAACTGCCCGCCCAGCGCGTGGCGCTTGCCGCCCGTCAGTACCCGGCCGCCCTTGGCCACGGCGTCCGCCACGTGTTCCTCGATCTTGGCAACGGCCTTGGCATCGATCAGCGGGCCCTGCGTGACGCCGGCCTCCAGGCCGTCGCCGACCTTCAGGGACTGCACCCTGGCGACGAGCTTCTGCGTGAAGGCTTCGAGCACGCCGCGCTGCACATAGAGCCGGTT
Source organism: uncultured Pseudorhodoferax sp. (assembly GCA_913776795.1). The sequence goes on from CAJYRH010000561.1 coordinate 9,762, forward strand.
GGCGCAGACGCAGGTCTGGCCCGTGTTGCGGTACTTGGACACCATGGCGCCCTCGACGGCCGCGTCGATGTCGGCATCGTCGAACACGATGAAAGGCGCGTTGCCGCCCAGCTCCAGCGAGAGCTTCTTGACCGTGTCGGCCGACTGGCGCATCAGCGTGCGGCCTACCTCGGTGGAGCCCGTGAAGGTGAGCTTGCGCACCACGGGGCTGCGCGTCATCTCGCCGCCGATCTCCGCGGCCGAGCCGGTCAGCACCGACAGCAGGCCCCTGGGCACGCCCGCACGCGCTGCGAGTTCGGCGAAGGCCAGCGCCGAGTAGGGCGTCTGCGTGGCCGGCTTGACCACCATGGAGCAGCCGGCCGCCAGCGCCGGACCGGCCTTGCGCGTGAGCATGGCGGTCGGAAAGTTCCAGGGCGTGATGGCGGCCGTCACGCCGATGGGCTGCTTGAGCGCGAGGATGCGCTTGTCGCCGCTGGTGGCGGGGATGGTGTCGCCATAGACACGGCGCGCCTCCTCGGCGAACCAGTCGATGAAGGAGGCCGCGTAGGCGATCTCGCCCTTGGCCTC
>CAJYRH010000562.1 GCA_913776795.1 uncultured Pseudorhodoferax sp.
CGGCCGGTTGTCGACGACGAGTGGCTGGCCCAGCGTCCGGGCCATGTGTTGCACGAGCGGGCGGACCGAGCGGTCGTACGGGCCGCCGGCCGGCGCCGGCACGATGAGGCGGATGGGCCGTTGGGGCCAGGCTGCCGATGGCGGCTGCGCGGCCACCTGGGCAGCCAGGGCTGCCACGGTGGCCAGGGCCAGCAGGCGGATCAGCAAACGCAATGTGTCTCCAGGGGCGCCGCGCATGCGGCTTTGTTCTCGGTGCGGATCATCGGCTGGCCAGGCATCAGTGACCAATTAATTGGAGCCCTGACCCATTAGACTTCGCAATACCTTGAGTGCCGATGCCGCCTCCGTTCTTTTCAACCGTCTGCTGGCGCGCGGCAAGTTCCGCCACGTACAGGTGCTGCTGCGCCTGGCCGAGCTCGGCAGCGTGCAGCGCACGGCCGATGCGATCGCGATGACGCAGTCGGGCGTCACACAGACCCTGGCCTACCTGGAAAAGCTGCTGGACACGCGGCTGTTCGAGCGCCACGCGCGCGGCGTGCGGCCCACGCCGGCCTGCCTGGACCTGCTGCCCGTGGCGCGTCAGCTCATGCTGGGGCTGGCCGATGGCGCAGGCGTGGTCGCGGCGCGCCAGCAGAAGGGGGAGGGCATGGTCCGGTTGATCGGCTCGGCGGCCGCCACCAACGGGCTGCTGCTGTCTGCGCTCACGGCCTTCGCCGAAGCGGCGCCGCGCATCACGGTGCACCTGCGCGAGGCCGAAGGTGGCGACCAACTCCTGGCGATCGGGCGGGGCGAGGTCGATCTCGTGGCCTGCCGCAAGCCCCGGGTGCTGCCCGAGGGCTGGGAATTCCATGCCCTGCGCGCCGACCGTTTCGCCGTCGTCTGCCGGGCCGACAACGCGCTGGCCCGCACGCGCCGCCCGAGCCCACAGGAGCTGGCGGGCCAGACCTGGCTGCACATGCCTGCCCATGTCGATGCGCGCGCGCGTTTCGACGCGTTCGTGCAAAAGCTGCCCGGGCCGGTGCGAACCTATCCGCTGGTTACCATTTCGCCAACCATGTTGTGGTGGCTGCTGCGCCACCACGATCTGCTGGCCCTGCTGCCGCTGAACCTGTTGCGCCCGTTGCTGGACGCGGGCGAGATGGTCGAACTGGACGTCGGCGCGTTGGACGCGTTGGAGCCGATCGGATTGCTGCAGCCCACGGGTCGATTGACGGTTGCGGCTGAGCGCCTTGCCGGGTTTTTGCTGAATCACGAAGTGGACTGAATCTCGCCGGAGCTTTTGAGGTCTTGGCATACCGCCCTTCGGTCGTGGTCCTGCCGCCATCGGTCAGATTCAAGCAAGCTGGCCAGGGAAGGCATGACGTCGTTGGCTACGTCGACGCCACCAGTTGCAATTCTCACGGTGGCGCCCTCGCGGTTGAAATCGTTTGCGAATCTGCCGAATTGGCAAATTCGCTCGATTTTTAGTGGGGCGTCAGCCCGCTCGCGAAAAATGCTTTAATACTTTTGATAAGTACTGCGCATTGGCAACTGGTTCACCCCGGGCCTTGCGAAGTCGCAGACGCCAGTTGGGAAAATGGCACGAAGTCTGGCTTGTTGAGCCGTTGTAAATTGAATTGGAGCGTAGTCCCCAACGTTGACAGGCTTCAAAGCACATTTGAGCACATCATTGGTGATCGGTGCGCCCGCTTGGAGACGGGTTTCCCCACTGACCGGATACAGGGCGGAGCATCGGCCTGGACTACCCATGACCTCCACGATCTTTTCGTTATCAGCAGTGAAGCATGCATCCACGGCCGCACTTGGCTTCAGCCGAACAATCTTGTCCGTCGACAGCGGAGCAGGATCAGCAACAATCTGATCCAGCCACTCGTTCATCAGATCAAGTGCCTCTACCGTCTTGTTCATGTTGCCGGGATACACCCAAGCTACCTGATGGTCTGTTCTTCCCACCCCCTTCAGCAGGCGTGCTCGGATCGTAAAGTCGCGTTCATATGAATGGATGTCGCCGCCGTCATCGAGATAGTTCCGGATATTGATGATGGGAACCAAACCAAGGCCGCCCAATCCAGCATTCACCAAACCGCTTTCATAAGCTGCCTTGATGGCAACCTCATCTCCGAGATTACGGCTCGGTGTGAAGTTTCCATCGACATCATTGCCACCGATGCGCTCGTTGAGATCAAGGAATTCGTCGACCGAAATCTGTCCCGCCCTCAGGCCGAGCAAGCCGTACTGCACGCCGATGTTGTCCTGAATTTTGCGGGCAAAACCCGTTGTCGGGTCTCGGCCGTAGACGTTGACGCGCAAGTCCTGGGGAGTGCAACGCGCACCTTTCGGGTTGTACAACGGGTGGTACACCTTGGTGGTGTCCTTCAAGTCGCAACCAGCTTGGTTCGTCGCTTGGTAAATCGGGACGTACGAATTTGCCCATGCGCGACATGTTCCGTTCGTGAATCCCTCCACCGCCTTGCGCTTGGCTCCGGTCCACACATTGGCATCCGCGGTCGAGAAAAATCGTTCGAACAGACCGCAATCGGTGATGTTCAATACGCCATCGGAGAAAGGCCGTGCGGGAATGAGGCCGTCGAGCAAGCCAGGATAGATCTGCGTGATGACATATTGCTGGATGCCGCCGCCGGACGATCCCGTGCCCACCGTCCATTTCGGAACACCATAGTTCTTGATGAAAAACTCCTTGAGCATCATCAAGGACTCCCCTTGAAGAACACCATTTCCACGCTGACGGTTCACCAGCTCGGACGACAGCGTGTACGCAAAGCCTTTACCCAGGAAATTGACGTCCAGAACATCGGTTTCCCGGTTGATGCCCTGGTTGTATTTGGTTCCAGCGCCGCCATCGAAGAACACGGCAAGCTTTCCGTTCCAACCTTCTCCAGCCTTCCAGGTACTTGGATTGACTGAGGTCTCGCTCGGGTTGTCGAGAATGGCGATACGGTAGATCGCTCGGTCGACCGTTCCGGAATCGACCCGCACAATGAAGGGCACGGTCTTGCCTTCGTTGGTCGTGGTGGTCACCAAATCGGCGGGGCGTGGTCCGGTCGGATTTTCCAATGAGGCCCACGTGCCGCGCGTTGTGCGGTAGTAATAGGAAAGCTTGCGGGTCGCCGAGCAGTTTTCGTCGGTGGGCTCGCCAAGTCCCGATTCAACCGTTCGGCACTCGAACGGCGTCACCAAGGGTCCGGCAAGAATGGGCCCTGTGATCGGGTGGTTGACCAGGGTCAGGCGTGCATCCTCTCCACCGTCCACCGATGCGACCAGTTCGTTGTCGCCATTTTTGAGCCCGGTCACGCGAATGGTGCGAGAAGAACCCTCAACCTTAACCGAGTCACTGACATCCGTGCCATTGACCTTGACCGTCACTTTTCCAATGGCGCCGCGTCCTACATCGATGGAAACAAGCGCGTCGCCACCCGACACATGCTCGGGCTTGGATGAGAGCACCTTCAAGGTGGGTGCGGGTTGAGAGACCGAAGCGTCTTCGTCGCCTCCGCAGCCTGCGATGGCCAGTGCAACGGCCATCACGATGGCGCTGTTGACTAAAGCATTGGGTTTTCTGTTCAATTTTGCCTCCAAACGTTAGAAGAAAATTCAATTACTCCGGCGCGACCCATCTTGCCGATGGCATCGTCGTCAGCTTGAATTACGAAATCATCATCGGGAAATACGCAAAGGGGAATCCCATCCATTCCGGGATGTCGAGATGCATGGTGTCATGGCCGCGTCACGGCTTGTTAAGGCCTAGTTTTTCGATGATTTTCCTTTCGGCTTTCATCGTGTCGGCCGCATATCTTTGGTAGGCTGCTCCGTCCATGTAATAGGTTTCCATGTCGAATTTGGTCAGCGATTCCCTGTAGTTTGGCATTTCCATCGCTCTTTTGAATGCGTCATGCAAGACTTTTGCAATCCTGGGATCGGTGGTTTTGGGCACGACCAAGCCGAAAGGCGAGGTCTGGACCAGATCGATTCCTGTTTCCTTGAGAGTCGGTACATTGGGAAACTTGGGCGATCGCTTTTCTCCCCACGTCGACAGCAGGCGCAGTCGGCCCTGCTCAACGTACGGCGCCCATGCCGGCGTGTCTGCAACCGACATGACGTGGCCGCCGATCACCGCTTGCAGCGATTCTGAATTTCCTTTGTATGGGATATGGTTCAGCGTCACGCCGGTCTGCATGGCCATGCCTTCCATAGTCAGATGCAGGGTCGTCAACGCGCCCGGCGTGCCATAGCTGAGCTTGCCAGGATTAGCCTTCGCATATGAAACATACTCCTGCATCGTTTTGATCGGGGAATCCGCTGGAACTACGAGTCCGAACGAATAGCCTGCCAGGCTGATCACATATTGCAGATCGGTGGCCGGGTCCCAATTGATCTTCTGGGTGTAAGGAAGACGAAAGACCGGCAATGGCACCTGCGCCAGGGTGTAACCGTCGGCTGGCACCGTCTGCATCATTTGCGCGGGAAGAATTCCTCCAGCGCCGGGCTTGTTCTCAATCACGACGGGTTGACCCAGAATTTTTGAGGCATTTTCTGCCAGCACACGGAACGGCACGTCCGTGGAGCCGCCGGCGGTGAATCCAATCAAAATTTTAATCGGGCGGCTGGGGAATTCCTGTGCCGAAGCAGCGCTGATTCCAAGCGCAGCAAGAACGCCGAAAAATATTCTCACAGCAGCAGATTTTTGATATCGCATATTTACTACCTTCAGTACCATGAATCCATGTATCTCAACCTGATCGAGCAACTCGCATATTCCGACAGTCGGAATATCAACGGTGTGGAGATGCATGGAGTCTAGCTGTCGTATGAATAAGGATTTGTTAGGGGTTGACCCTAGTTTCGGGCATCCCGCGGCATGATTTCCTGCTATATTCCAGTGTTCGGAATTTTGATTTCCCGCTAGGCGGAATAAATGACATGAGACGAACGAGACACTTTGGCGGCAGCCCATTCGATGGCGATGCGCAGGACAACGATCCCCGATTTGTCAGTGCATTGGCCAAAGGTTTGTTGGTGCTTCAAGCTTTCACGCCCAAAGACCGGTGGCTGGCGCATCGTGAACTGGTGCAAAGAACGGGCTTGGCTGCCTCGACCGTGTCTCGGCTTGCTTTCACCTTGCATCAGCTTGGTTTTCTAAAGCACGAGCAGTTGCAAGGGGCATATTCGCTGGCGCCAGCCGTGCTGGCGCTGGGCTTTTCCGTTCTTGGGCGGTCCGATGTCGTCCATATCGCAAGGCCGTTCATGCAGCAACTCGCGCAACAATGCGAGGCAACGGTGTCATTGGGGGTAAGGCATGGCCTGGAAGTCATTTACGTCGGACATTGCCGAGGCACGGACCGCCTGTACCTCGGCTTGGACATCGGCTCGCGCCTCCCGATCGACAGAACGGCCATTGGGCGTTCGATCATTTATTCGCTGGGGGAACGTGAGAGGTCTGGAATCGTCGCTGCACTGAGTGCGAACGGGGCATCTTGCGATGCGTTGAACATCGAAAGCGTAACTTCTCAGATCGAGGAGTTCGGCTATGTTCTATCCGAATCCGAGTGGGAACCTGGAATCTCGGCCGCGGCGGCGCCATTGGATCTGCGCGATGGGGTGAATGTCTACGGCATATCGGTAGGCGGTTTGTCGTCGCGGCTTACACCTGAATTCCTGCGTCATGTGGCTGGACCGGCCGTGGCAAAGACCTGTTCGGAATTGCGCCAGGTCATCCACGAGGCCAAGTGGACCGACCGGACAGAGTCGCCGTGCTGAGGATCGGCCCTGCGCGGCACGAGATGGACGTGGAACCCCAACTTGCGAGGCACAAACCGGCTCTGCCGTGAGGCGCTGTCGCGCGCAACGCCAGCACCGGTCAGTCCTGTTGCAACTGGATGGTCACCGCGACCGATGTGGCCATCCCGAGGAAGGCGCATAGTTCTGCCATCCCCTGTGTGCCATGCAGGCGCAGTGCGTCGTCCCAGAGCCTGGCCCCGATCCGCTGCCCACGGAGGAGACGTGCTGCCACCTGGCAAACGATGCGCACGTTCGACGCCGTCGGCGGCAGCCGGCCATGTGCAATGGCGTCAATGCACGCGGCCTTGACGCCTGCGTCAAGTGCCCGTGGAACATGCCGACTCCACTGCTCGGCGCAATTCAGCCGGTGCGCCACGACAAGGAAAACGGCCTCCAGCGCCGCGCGGCCGAGACTGCTGTTCCACAGCCGAGTGGACAGATCCTCCATGGCAATTGCGACTTCGGGACTGGCGATCAGGATCCGATACATCGGGGGCAGGCTCCCGCGCCGCGCCACGATGCTGTCGTTGGCGTCTGTCGCCGCAGGCCCCAGTGCTTCAGGATCGAAGGCGGACAGGTCCCGCCATCGGATGCCGGCGTTGTCGGCCCAGCCCGGCCCCGCTGTGGGCGTTGGCTTCACAGCGCCGAGTGCCCCGTGGGCTCGAACCCGTAAAGCCGCGCCGGGTTGTCCACGAGGATGGCCTGCCGCTCGTCCGGCTTTGTCCAGCGCGCGAAGATATTGAACTGGTGCCCGTCATCGACAGGCATTAACGGCTCAATCGTGTTCCGGACCCGGGGAACGCCGGGCGGCAGATGCGTGTGCGGCCAGTCGGTGCCCCACAGCATGCGGTCCAGCCGGCAGTCGATGAAGGCGCGCACGATGGCGTCGCCATCGCGGCCCGATGCGTTCTCGACGATCCGATATGGCGCGGAGAGCTTGACGTAGACCGCGCCGCTTTTCACCAGGTCCAGCAGACTGCCGAATCCGGCTTGCTCGACACCCGCCGAGGCGTGGGCCAGGCCGAAGTGGTCCACCACCACGACCACGCCCAGCGAGGCGATGGTGTCGGCCACCTGCTGCAGCACCCCGAGGTGGGTGTAGACCTGCACATGCCACCCCATGGTCGCCGCGGTGCGTGCCGTGGCGCGCAGGCGGTCGATCGCGACCTGCGGCGACGAGATGCCGAAGGTCTGCAGGTTCAGGCGCAGGCCGCGCACGCCGGCCTCGTGCAGGGCCTGCAGGGCTGCGCGCTCGATACCGTCGTCCACCACCGCCACGCCGCGGGCCTCGCGGCCACGGGCGCGCAGTGCCAGCAAGGTGTCGGTCAGGCAGGCGTTGTCCGTGCCCTGCGGGCTTGCCTGCACGATGACGGCACGGTCGACGCCAAGCGCCTGGTGGAACTCGACCAGGTCGTCGACCGTCACCGGGCTGGGCGTGAATGTCCGGCTGTCGGCGAAGCGGTACTGGCCCGCTGCACCGAAGACATGGACGTGGCAATCGCAGGCACCCGCGGGAACGGGGAAGCCTGGGGCGGTGTGCGCAACACCGAGCACGGAAGGCATGTCGCGCTGCAATCAGTCCACCTTGATGTAGGCGTCGCGGATCACCTGGCCCCACTTCGCATGCTCGGCCAGCATGTACTTGCCGAACGCGTCCGGGCTCATGGGCTGCACGGCAAAGCCCAGCGTGCCCAGCCGCTCGCGCACCTCGGGCAGTGCCAGCACACGGTTGAGCTCCGCGTTGACGGCCGCAACGACGGGCTGCGGCGTCGCCACCGGGGCAAAGATGCCGTACCAGGTGGCCGAGGAGAAGCCCGGGACGCCGGCCTCCGCCACGGTGGGCAGGTCCGGGGCGGCAGGCATGCGCTGCTCGCTGGTCACGCCGAGCGCCTTGAGCTTGCCGTTCTTCACGTGCGGCAGGGCAGACGATGCATTGGCAAACATCATGTGGACCCGCCCGGCCATGATGTCCACCATCGCAGCCTGCTCGCCCGGAAACGGGATGCTGGTGAGCTGTGTGCCGGTCACGTGCGCGAACAGCGCGCCGGTCATGTGCGGTGTGGTGCCCACGCCGCCGTTGCCGAAGTTGATCTCGCCGGGCCTGGCCTTGGCGTCGGCGATGAGCTCCTTGACCGTGTCGACCTTGAGCTGCGGGCCGGTCACGAGAACCATGGGTGCCGCACCGACCATGCCTACGCCGACGAAGTCCTTGATGGGGTCGACGGACTTGACCTTCTGCAGCACCGGCGAGATGGCAATGGCCGTCTGGCTGGCCAGCATCAGCACGCTGCCGTCTGCGGCCGAGCGGGCCACGAAGTCTGCGGCCATCATCTGTGCTGCGCCGTTCTTGTTCTCCACGATCATCGGCTGGCCCAGGTTCATATACTGGGTAAGGATGCGCGCGACGTTGTCCGGTCCGCCGCCAGGCGGCCCGCCGACCACGAGGCGTACCGGCTTGTTCGGCATCACGGCGAGAGCCCCGGCCGATGCCAGCAGCAGGGCCGTGGCGAGCAGTGTTCTGCGGATCGTCATGTGTCTCCGATGTCCTTGTTTTGGAAAGACCGCCAGTGTGTCGAGCCTCGCCTGTGCAGTCCAATCGAAAGATGAACTCATCTCATAGACCACGCCTATGAACGAGCGCGAGGTCAGACTCCTGTGGGAAGTGGCGACGACCGGCTCCGTGACGCGGGCCGCAGAGCGCGTGCACATGACCCAGCCATCGGCCAGCGCGGCCATCCGTTCCATCGAGGAGCGCCTGGGGTTCGCGTTGTTCACGCGTGAGAAGCGCCGGTTGGAGCTGACACCCAAGGGGCGGTCCATGCTGCCGGAGGTGGCGAACGCGCTGGCGGCCCTGACCTCGCTGGACCGGCTGGCCAACGAACTGCGGGTCGATGCGGGCAGCCGCATCACCATCGGGTCTATCGCGCAGGCGGCCACCACGCTGCTGCCCTTCGCCATCCATGCCCTGAGTGCCAGCATGCCGCAGGCGCGCATCGTCGTTCGGACAGCCCTGTCCGTCGACGTGGCGGGCATGGTGGCGGACCGGCGGGTGGACTTCGGCCTTGTGGTGGAAGACACGCTACCGCCGGGCGCAGGCATGGCCGACATCGCTGCGCTGCGGCTGTACGTGGTCATGCAACCGGACGCGCCCCTGGGGTCGCTGGCCAGTGTGCCGGTGGAGTTGCTGAGCAGCCATCCCTACATCGCCCTGGGGCGCCAACTGCCGATCGGCGCGCTGACGGCGCGCAAGTTTGAAGAAGCTGGTCTTGCGTTCAGTCCGGCGGTCGAGGTCATGCAGTTCTCTTCGGCCTGCGCCTTCGTCGAGGCCGGCTACGGCGTGGCCATTCTGGACGGATTGAGCGTGGCGCTAGCCCGTCAGCACGGCCTGTTGGCCATCCCCTTGGATGTGCCTGACCGGTTGGCGCTACGTCTGGTCTGGCCCAAGGGGTCCGCTCTCGCCAAGCATGCTGAGCTGTTTCGGGAGGCGCTCCACCAAGCTATGCGCGCCTGTTAGCAGGCCGTCGAAATGATCCGGAAATCGCGACTGCTGCTAATTGACCGAGCTCAGCCAGGCCTGCGCGTGCCAGCACGAGGCTAGCCGTTGAGCGCAAAACACCAACGCTGCGGGCAAGGCCGGACTGCAAGATGCGCTGGCGTCGCAGCTCAACCATAAGCATCGCGTTGGCCGGCTAAACAGCCCCGGGCGAATGCGCAGAACGTGAGGAAGCGTCAGCTCGTGCCGCTTCACATGCCGCCATGCTGTCCATCTTGCAGACCAGCAGCAACATCAAGCCACTTAATTTCGCGTTCACGCTCTAGATGTCGCTTGCGGGGCGCCCCAGAATGCGCGCGTTGTCCTGCCCCAGGGTGGGGCTGGCGCGCAGCGGCATCGGCGCCAGCCCGTCGAAGCGCAGCGGGCTGTTGGGCAGCACCACGGGGCCGAGTTCCGGGTGGTCGAAATCGGTCAGCATGCCGCGCGCGTGCAGATGCGGATCGCGCACCACCTCCGCCATCTCGCGCACCGGCGCGGCGGGAAAGCGGTGCGTCGCGGCGGCTTGCAGCACCTGCGCGCGGCTATAGGCCGATGTCCAGTCGGCCACCAGCGCATCGAGCTCGTCCATGATGGCGCAGCGCGCCGCATGGGTCGCGTAGCGCGGTGCATCGGCCAGCTCCGCGCGCTGCATGGCCCGTGCCACGCCCTGCCAATGCGCTTCCTTCACGCAGATGATGGCGACATGCCCGTCCGTGGTCGGGTATACGTTGTAGGGTTACCCTGCCTCGTTTTCACGTACAGCAAGTCATGCAGCCAAACGGGCGCTCTCCCAGATCACTGGGGGCAGGAAACCGTTGG
>CAJYRH010000563.1 GCA_913776795.1 uncultured Pseudorhodoferax sp.
CCCGAGGGCATGGCCGTGCTGCGCAAGCTGGCGGCCGGCGCCGATGCGCTGCTCGACAACCTGCGCGGCGACCTGCCGCACAAGCTCGGCCTGACCTACGCGCAGCTCAAGGACGCCAACCCGCGCCTGGTCTGCGCCCACCTGTCGGCCTATGGCCGCAGCGGCTCGCGCAAGGCCTGGCCGGGCTACGACTACCTGATGCAGGCCGAGGCCGGCCACCTCTCGCTGACGGGCGAGCCCGATGGCCCGCCCACGCGCTACGGCCTGTCCATCGTCGACCTCATGACCGGGCTGGCCGCCGCCTTCGGCCTGCTGGCCGGCGTGGTGCAGGCGCGCGCGAGCGGCCAGGGCATGGACATCGACACCTCGCTGTTCGACGTGGCGCTGCACAACCTCAACTACCCCGGCACCTGGTACCTCAACGCCGACGTGGTCACGGGCCGCACGGCGCGCAGCGGCCACCCCAGCCTGGTGCCCAGCCAGCTCTACCGCACGCAGGACGGCTGGCTGTTCATCATGTGCAACAAGGAGAAGTTCTGGCCGCTGCTCGCGCGCGAACTGGGCCATCCGGAGTGGGCCGAGGACCCCCGGCTGGCCACCTTCGCCGCGCGTCTGAAGAACCGCAGCCAGGTCCAGGAACTGCTGGACGCCGCCCTGATGCAGCAGCCGACCGCCGTGTGGCTGGAACGCCTGTCGGGCAAGGTGCCCGTGTCCCCCGTGTTCGACGTGGCCCAGGCGCTGGAGAACCCCTTCGTGCACGAGCGCGACGGCGTGGTCGACTTCGACTACGGCGACGGCCGCAGCGCACGCATGATCGCCAACCCGATCCGCGTGGCGGGCCGGGAACTGCCGCACCGCGCCGCCCCGCGCATGGGCGAGCACAACGAGGCGCTGCTGCGCGAGGCCGGCTTCGACGACGCGGCCATTGCCAAGCTGCGCGCGCTGGGCGTGATCGCGGGTGCCGCCGCGCCCGAGCACCCCGAGGGCACGGACACGGGGCACGCGGCCAGCCCCTGAGCTACGGCGTCAGGAGAACGACCGCCACAGCGCCGTGCGCACGAACCAGGGGTTGAGCCGGCTCGTGTGCAGCGTGATCGCGAACTCGTGCCCCAGCTCCTCGAGTTCGGCCAGCAGCTTGTGCCGCGAACCCGAGTTGTCGAAGATGTAAGCGCGGTGGGCAACCTCGCAGGCCTCGGTCATGAGCGCGATCGACTCGGCGTAGCGCTTCTTGATCTTGTCGGCCGGCACGGGGTGACCGCCCTGCATGACACGGCGCCGCACCCGGTCCAGGTTGATCTCCGGATCGTCGGTGGCAACGAAGTAAAGGTAGACGCGGTAGCCACGCTGCTTCGCCTCTTTCATGAAGTCCACCTTGTCCCGCGAGGACATCACGGTCTCGAAGGTGAAGGTCCGGCCCTCGTCCAGCAGTTCGCGGCGGATGGCGTCGGCCAGCACCGAGGCCAGGTAGGAGTTGAACGGGCCGGGCACGCGCAGCGTCATCGAAGGATCGACTGCCATGCGGCCGATCAAGGCATGCAGGCCCAGCTTGCCCGCGAAGGCGGAGCCGCGGATGTGCTGCTCCAGCCGCCCCAGCACCAGCGCCGGCTCGGCGGCGATGCCCAGCCGGGCCAGGTCGAGCTGCCCTTCGGATTGCTTCAGCGCGCGTTCGATCTCGTCGGCGTTGATGAAGACGCCGATCCACTGCGGCTTGAGTTCGGTCTGGATGGTGCTCTTGCCCGATCCGTTCGGGCCGGCCAGGACCCGCAGTCGAGGTCGGGCGGGATGCGCGCTGGCGACAGAATCAGTCGGCTGACTTGCCACGCCTGAGGACCATGCCAGGCTTCACGCGCTTGCCCACAGGCAACTGCTTGAGCACCGTCGACGAACCATCGGCCCGCCGCTCGACGAGCTGGCCTTCGCTGGTCTTCACCACAACGGCACCGGTGCGTTGGAGCGTGGTCTTGTAGGCCGCATGTCCCGACCGTGCCGCCAGTTCCGGAAAGCGCTGCTCGGCAATCTGCATCGCGCGTTCGGAGAGTGACTGGCTGGGATGCGAGGACATGGCAGATCCTTTGAGAACCATGGATTTCATTCTAGCCAGCGCCCCAAGACCTCAGCCGCGCAGCATTCTTTGCCCGATGGCCTGCGCAGCGGCCATCAGCGCGGGCAGCATCTCATCGCGCATCTGCGCCTCGCTCGTGCGGTTGGCCTGGCCGCTCACGTTGAGTGCGGCCACGGTGCGGCCGGCGCGGTCCACCAGCGGCGCGGCGATCGAAATCAGGCCCTCTTCCAGTTCCTGGTTGACCAGGCACCAGCCCTGCGCGCGCACCTCGCCGATGCGCGCCAGCAGGCCCGCATCGTCGAGCGTGGTGTGGGCTGTGTAGCGCTCGCGTGGCAGCCGGGCCAGGCGCGCCTGCAATTCATGCTGCGGCAGCGTGGCCAGCAGCACGCGCCCCATCGAGGTCCAGAACGCCGGCAGGCGCGAGCCCACGCCGAGGTTGGTGCGCATGATCTTGTGCGTGGGCACGCGCAGCACGTAGACCACGTCCAGCCCCTCGAGCACGGCTGCCGAACTCGATTCGCGCACGCGCTCCACGAGGTCTTCCATGACGGGCTCGGCCAGGTTCCAGATCGGCAGCGAGGACAGATAGGCGAAGCCCAGGTCCAGGATGCGCGCCGTCGGCCGGAACAGCCGGCCGTCGGTTTCCACATAGCCCAGCGCCTGCAGCGTGAGCAGGATGCGCCGTGCGCCGGCCCGCGTGAGGCCGGTGCGCGCCGCCACCTCGCTCAGCGTCTGCTGCGGCGCCTGGGCGCTGAAGGAACGGATGACTTCCAGCCCGCGCGCGAACGACTGCACATAGCTGTCGCCGGGCCTGGGTGTCGCCAAAGCGTCTTGGGGATTTTCTGTGGCCATGAGGGTGCTCACTATAATTCTTTTAGCGAACAAATGTTCGCACAAAGAACAACTTTGGATTGAGGAGCTTGCAGTGATCGACAAGATTGCAGAGTCTGTCGCAGCCGCGCTGGCGGATGTGCGCGACGGGTCCACCGTGCTGATCGGTGGCTTCGGCACGGCCGGCATCCCTGCCGAACTCATCGACGGGCTGATCGCCCAGGGCGCGCGCGACCTCACGGTCGTCAACAACAACGCGGGCAATGGCGACACCGGCCTGGCGGCCCTGCTGGCCACGGGCCGCGTGCGCAAGATCATCTGCAGCTTCCCGCGGCAGGTGGACAGCCATGTCTTCGACGGCCTGTACCGCAGCGGCAAGATCGAACTGGAGATCGTGCCCCAGGGCAACCTGGCCGAACGCATGCGCGCCGCCGGCGCCGGCATCGGCGCCTTCTTCTGCCCCACGGGCTACGGCACCGAGCTGGCCCGCAACGCAGATGGAACGCCCAAGGAGACGCGCGAGATCAACGGCAAGCAGTACGTGCTGGAGTACCCGATCCAGGGCGACGTGGCCCTCGTCAAGGCCGAGCGCGGCGACCGCTGGGGCAACCTGACCTACCGCATGTCCGCGCGCAACTTCGGCCCCGTGATGGCCATGGCCGCGCGCCGCACCATCGCCTCGGTGCACGAGGTCGTGGAACTGGGCACGCTGGACCCCGAGGCCATCGTCACCCCCGGCATCTTCGTCAGCAGGATCGTCAAGATCGACCGCGTGGCCACCCAGGCTGCCGGCTTCAAGAAGGCGGCATGAACATGGCCTACACCAAACGCAGCAAAGACGAACTGGCGCGCCTGGTCGCGCAGGACATCCCCGACGGCGCCTACGTGAACCTGGGCATCGGCCAGCCCACGCTGGTGGCCAACCACATCCCCGAGGGCCGCGAAGTCATCCTGCAGAGCGAGAACGGCATCCTGGGCATGGGCCCCGCGCCCGCCACCGGCAACGAGGACTACGACCCCATCAACGCCGGCAAGCAGCCCGTCACGCTGCTGCCGGGCGGCGCCTACTTCCACCATGCCGACAGCTTCGCGATGATGCGCGGCGGCCACCTGGACATCTGTGTGCTGGGCGCCTTCCAGGTCAGCGCGTCGGGCGACCTGGCCAACTGGAGCACGGGCGAGCCCGGCGCCATTCCCGCCGTGGGCGGGGCCATGGACCTGGCCATCGGCGCCAAGCAGACCTGGGTCATGATGGACCTGCTGACCAAGCAGGGCGCCAGCAAGATCGTCCAACAGTGCAGCTATCCGCTGACGGGCCTGGCCTGCGTCAAGCGCATCTACACGGACCTCGCCACCTTCGCCATCGCGCCCGAGGGCGTGCGCGTCCTGGCCATCGTGGACGGCCTGTCCCACGCCGAGCTGGAACAGCTCGTCGGCCTGCCCCTCCTCAAGGATTGATCCCATGAGCACCCACGCTTTCATCTGCGACGCCATCCGCACGCCCTTCGGCCGTTATGGCGGCGCGCTGTCTTCCGTGCGCACCGACGACCTGGGCGCGATCCCGCTCAAGGCGCTGATGGCGCGCAACCCCGAGGTCGACTGGGAACAGATCACCGACGTGCTGTACGGCTGCGCCAACCAGGCCGGCGAGGACAACCGCAACGTCGCCCGCATGTCGGCCCTGCTGGCGGGCCTGCCCATCGCGGTGCCTGGCGCGACCATCAACCGCCTGTGCGGTTCGGGCCTGGACGCCGTGGGCACGGCCGCGCGCGCCATCAAGTCCGGCGAAGCCGGCCTCATGATTGCCGGCGGTGTCGAGAGCATGAGCCGCGCACCGTTCGTGATGCCGAAGGCAGAGTCGGCGTTCTCGCGTGCCAACGCGGTCTACGACACCACCATCGGCTGGCGTTTCGTCAACAAGCTCATGAAGGCCCAGTACGGCGTGGACGCCATGCCCGAGACGGCCGAGAACGTGGCGACCGACTACAAGATCGAGCGCGAGGCGCAGGACCGCATGGCCCTGGCCAGCCAGAAGAAGGCTGTCGCCGCGCAACAGGCCGGCCACCTGGCGCGCGAGATCACGCCCGTGACCATCCCGCAGAAGAAGGGCGACGCCATCGTCGTCGACAAGGACGAGCACCCGCGCGACACCAGCCTGGAAGCACTCGCCAAGCTCAAGGGCGTGGTACGTCCCGACGGCACGGTCACGGCCGGCAACGCCAGCGGTGTCAACGACGGCGCCTGCGCGCTGCTGCTGGCCAGCGAAGAGCAAGCGAAGAAGAACGGCCTGACGCCGCGCGCCCGCGTGGTCGGCATGGCCACGGCCGGCGTGGCCCCACGCGTGATGGGCATCGGCCCGGCGCCGGCCACCGAGAAGGTGCTGGCCCAGACCGGCCTCACGCTCGCGCAGCTGGACGTGATCGAACTCAACGAAGCCTTCGCCGCGCAGGGCATCGCCGTGCTGCGCATGCTGGGCCTGCCCGACGACGACGAACGCGTCAACGCCTGGGGCGGCGCCATCGCGCTGGGCCACCCCCTGGGTGCCAGCGGCGCACGCCTGGCCACAACGGCCGTCAACCGCCTGCACGCCACGGGCGGCCGCTACGCGCTGGCCACCATGTGCATCGGCGTAGGCCAGGGCATCGCCGTGGTCCTGGAGCGCGTGTGAGCATCGACCAGAACACCCCCGTCACCGTTGTCTCCGGTGCCAGCAACGGCATCGGCCGCGCCATCGCCGAAGCCCTGCTTCGCGAGGGCCGCGCCGTGGTCAACCTCGACCACGCACTGCCCGACTGGAGCCACCCGCTGCTGCAGTCGTTCCAGGCCGACCTGACCAACGAAGCCGCGACGCGCCAGGCCGCCGCGGACATCGCCGCGCGTTTCAACGTCACGGCCCTCGTCAACAACGCGGGCGCCACGCGGCCCGGCACCATCGACACCGCCACCACCGGCCAGCTCGACGACGTGGTGGGCCTGCACCTGCGCGCGCCCATGCTGCTGGTGCAGGCCTTTCTGCCCACGCTGCGCGCCAGCGGCGAGGGCCGCATCGTCAACATGTCCTCGCGCGCCGCGCTGGGCAAGGGCGAGCGCATCGTCTACTCGGCCACCAAGGCCGGGCTGATCGGCCTGACCCGCACGCTGGCCATGGAGCTGGGTGCGGACCGCATCACCGTCAACGCCATCGGCCCCGGGCCGATCGCCACCGAGCTGTTCCGCAAGAGCAACCCCGAGGGCGCACCGCAGACCGAACGCATCCTCAAGAGCATCGCCGTGGGCCGCATGGGCACGCCGGAAGACGTCGCACGCGCCGTGCTGTTCTTCCTGGCGCCCGCCAACGGCTTCGTGACCGGCCAGGTGCTCTACGTGTGCGGCGGCACCACCCTGGGCGTGGCGCCGGTCTGAACCGCCGCCCCGCCCCCATACCCCCAACCAGGAGTCTCCCCAAGACGCAACGTCACACCTCGCGCCGCCTGGCGCTCGCCACGCTGGCCTCGGCCGCCGCAGCCGCGCTGCTGCCCCTGCCCGCCGCGGCGCAGGCTTACCCCAACAAGCCCATCACCATGATCGTGCCGTTCTCGGCTGGCGGCACCACCGACATCCTGGCCCGCATCGTCGGCCAGGCGCTCACGGCCGAGCTGGGCCAGAGCGTCATCATCGACAACCGCGCCGGCGCGGGCGGCAACATCGGTGGCCAGCTGGCCGCACGTGCGCCGGCCGACGGCTACACGCTGTTCATGGGCACGGTGGGCACGCACGCCATCAACGAGGCGCTGTACAAGAAGATGCCGTTCGACCCGATCAAGGACTTCGCGCCGCTGTCGCGCGTGGCCAACGTGCCGAACCTGCTAGTCGCCCACCCCTCGCAGCCGTTCAAGACCGTGCCGGAGATGATCGCCTACGCCAAGGCGCATCCGGGCAAGATCAACTTCGGCTCCTCGGGCAGCGGCAGCTCCATCCACCTGTCGGGCGAGCTGTTCAAGTCCATGGCCAAGGTCGACATGGTGCACATCCCCTACAAGGGCAGCGCACCGGCCGTGAACGACCTGCTGGGCAACCAGATCGCGATCATGTTCGACAACATGCCCTCGGCCATCCAGCATGTGCGCGCCGGCAAGCTGCGCCCGATCGCCGTGACCACCGCCAAGCGCTCGCCCGAGCTGCCCGACGTGCCGACCATCGCCGAATCCGGCGTGCCCGGCTACGATGCCACCTCGTGGTTCGGCCTGTTCGCGGTCGCCGGCACGCCCGCCCCCATCGTGACCCAGCTCAACAAGGCCCTGGTCAAGGTGCTGAACCAGCCGGAGGTGAAGGCCAAGATCGTCGCCCAGGGCGGCGAGGTCGTGGCCGAGACGCCCGAGCAGTTCGCGGCCTTCATCAAGGCCGAGACCGCCAAGTGGGGCAAGGTCGTCAAAGAGTCCGGCGCCAGCGTGGACTGAGCTAGCGCGCGGCCGCCATGCGCACGCACAGGTCGAAGGCCTCCTGCAGGCCCTCGATCTGCGCGATGCCCCGGCCCGCGATGTCGAAGGCGCTGCCGCTGGCGCCGGACTCTTTGACGACCTCGCCCCACTTGGCGGTCTCGGCCTTGATGAAGGCCGCGAACTGCTCGGGCGTCTCGGCCACGACCTCGC
>CAJYRH010000564.1 GCA_913776795.1 uncultured Pseudorhodoferax sp.
GGGCTCAAGACCGATCCCGCCGTATGCGATGGCCTCACGCGCTACGCACGCGCGATGGGCCACACCCCGGTGCAGGCTGCCGACACCCCGGGCTTCATCGTCAACCACGCCGGCCGCGGCTACGGTACGGAAGCGCTTCGCATCCTTGGCGAGTCGGTCACCGACTTCGCAACCGTCGACCGCATCCTCAAGGACCAGGTCGGGTTCAAGCTGGGGCCGTTCGAGCTCATGGACCTGACGGGGCTGGACGTATCGCACCCTGTCATGGAGTCGATCTACCGCCAGTACTACGAGGAGCCGCGTTACCGGCCCAGCGCGCTCGCAGCGCAACGCGTGGCAGGCGGCGTCGTCGGCCGCAAGGTCGGCGAAGGCTTCTACCGCTACACCGACGGCGTGGCGCAGGTCCCGGCCGAGCCGCCGGTCCCGCAGGTCGGCCAGATGCCACCGGTATGGGTCTCGCCGCGCGCCGCACGCCGGGCCGAGCTCCTGCAGCTGCTCAAGGACCTGGGCGCCCGCATCGAGACTGGCCAATCGCCCTCGATGGAGGCGCTGACCCTGGTGGCCCCGCTGGGCTTCGACATCACCACCGTGGCCGTGGTCGAGCGGCTGGACCCTGCGCGCACTGTCGGCATCGACATGCTGCTCGACGACGCCACGACAAAGCGCCGCGTGCTGGCCACCAATCCCGCCACGCGCGTAGACATGCGGAATGCTGCACATGCGTTGTTCGCGAGCGACGGCAAGGCTGTCAGCGTGGTGCGCGACAGCGGCGGCTTCGTCACGCAGCGCGTGCTGGCCACCATCGTGAACATCGCGGCAGACATCTGCCAGCAATCCATCTGCACACCCGCCGACCTCGAACTCGCCGTCACGCTGGGCCTGGGGTACCCAGCCGGTCCACTGGCGCTGGGCGACCGCTGCGGCCCGACCAACGTGCTGGAGGTGCTCTTCAACCTGCAGACCGTTTACGGCGATCCGCGCTACCGTCCCAGCCCGTGGCTGCGCCGCCGTGGCGCGATCGGCCTGTCTCTGCTGCACGAAGAATCCTGACGCCGACGCCCATGCCAGCCGCCCTGCTCAGCACCCGCCATGGCGCGACCATGGTGCTCACACTGTCCCATCCGGAACGCCACAACGCGCTCGGCCCGGATCATTGGGCCGCCGGTGTCGAGGCCCTGAACGTGGCGGAATCCAGTGCAGAGGTGTCCAGCGTGGTCATCACCGGTGCGGGTGCGCTGTTCAGCGTGGGCCATGACCTGGAGCAGTTGCAGGCCAGCCGGCGCGAGGCGGCCTCACACCAGGTCATGCTGACCGAGGGCCTGCACAGCTGGATCGAGGCCATTCGCAGCTTTCCCAAGCCCGTGATCGCCGCTGTCGAAGGCGTCGCCGCCGACGCGGGCTTCGCGCTCGCGCTGGCCTGCGACTTCATCGTCGCCGCACGCAACGCGCAGTTCGCGCTGGCTGCCAGCACACTGGGCCTGTCGCCCGATGCCGGTGCAAGCTGGAGCCTCGCGCGCGTGCTGCCGCGGCAACTGGCCGGCGAACTGGTGATGCTGGGCACGCGGCTGAACGCCGAGCGCCTGCATGCGCTAGGCGTGGTCAATCGCATCTGCGGCGTGGGTGCAGCCCTCGGCGAAGCCCTGGCCCTGGCTGGGCAGCTCAACGCACGCGCGCCGCACGCGGTCGCCAGCGGCAAGGAGTTGCTGGCCCAGGCCGACAACGCCACACTGTCCCAACAACTGGCGCACGAGCGCGACCGCTTCGTCGCCAACCTGCACCATGCAGGCACCGGCGCGGCCATTGCCGCCTTCCGCGAGCAGCGCAGCAGCCCGCCGCTCGTCTGAGCGCCGCGCCGCGCCCCGGCCGCCGGCCCAAAGTCACCCAAAAGACAGGACATGGACGAACCGATTCTTAACATCGCCGAGCGTGAGGCCATCAATGCCGGGCGCTGGTTTTCATCCCTTTCCCCCTCGCTGCGGCACGACATCCTTCGATGCGCCTACGTTCGACGCTACAAGAACGGCGAACTGATCGCCGCCCGCGGCGACATTGCGGAGGAGTGGATCGCCTGCGCCAGGGGTGCGGCCCGTGTGAGTTCGACATCGATCTCAGGCAAGCAGATCACGCTGACCTATGTAGAGCCCGGCATCTGGTTCGGCGACGTGGCCTTCTTCGACAGCGACCGCCGCACGCACGACGTCTATGCCCACGGCGCGACCACCATCGTCTGCGTCGCGCGTGCCGACTTCAAGAAGATCCTGACCGCGCACAGCGAGCTCTACGAAGCCCTGATGTGGCTGCAGTCTCGCCGCATCCGCCTGCTGTTCGGGCTGGTGGAAGACCTCAACACCCTGCCCCTGCGCGCGCGGCTGGCCAAGCAGTTGCTGCACCTGGTGCGCAGCTATGGTGTGCCCAGCCTGGAAGACGGCAACGAAGTGCGCATCAGCCTGCAGCTGGCGCAGGAAGAACTGGCCCAGCTGCTCGGCGCCTCGCGCCAGCGCGTGAACCAGGAACTCAAGACCATGGAGCGCGAGCAGGCCATCCGCATCGAGGCGGCTGGCCTCATCGTGCGCGACCGCGATGCGCTGATGCGCATCGTGGAGTCCGACCGCTGAACCACCAACACTGACCAGGGAGACGACCCGCATGAGCGATTTCGACCACTTCGAAGGCACCAGGGAGGTCAGCGGGCAGCACGCCTTCGACACGGTCCGGCTGACCGACTGGCTGGCCGGGCAGCTGCCCGGATTCGCAGGCCCATTGCAGGTCGAACTGTTCAAGGGCGGGCAATCCAACCCCACCTACAAGCTCACGACGCCCACGCAGCGCTACGTGATGCGCTCCAAGCCTGGCCCCGTGTCCAGGCTGCTGCCCTCGGCCCATGCGATCGAGCGCGAGTTCGCCGTCATGCGCGGCCTGGCAGGCACCGACGTACCCGTACCCGCCATGCTGTGCCTGTGCGAAGACGAATCGGTGATCGGCCGCGCCTTCTACATCATGGAGTTCAAGGAAGGCCGCGTTCTTTGGGACCAGGGCCTGCCCGGCATGGAGCCGGCCGCCCGCGCCGCCATCTACGACGAGATGAACCGCGTCATCGCCGCACTGCACAGCGTGGACTTCGCCGCGCGCGGCCTGGCCAACTACGGCAAGCCCGGCAACTACTTCGAGCGCCAGATCGGCCGCTGGAGCAAGCAGTACGTCGCCTCCATCACGCAGCCCATTCCCGAGATGGACAAGCTCATTGACTGGCTGCCGCGCAACATGCCCGCCAGCGCGCGCGACGAACGCTTCACGAGCATCGTGCACGGCGACTACCGCCTGGACAACACCATGTTCCATGCCAGCGAGCCGCGCATCATCGCGGTGCTGGACTGGGAGCTTTCCACGCTCGGCCACCCCCTGGCGGACTTCAGCTACCACTGCATGTCCTGGCACATCAGCCCGGGCCAGTTCCGCGGCATCGCCGGACTCGACCTCGCGGCCCTGGGCATCCCCGCAGAGGCCGACTACATCGCACGCTACTGCGAGCGCACCGGCTTCGCCACGCCGCAGGACCTGCAACGCGACTGGAACTTCTACCTGGCCTACAACATGTTCCGCCTGGCTGCGATCCTGCAGGGCATCGCCAAGCGCGCAGAAGCCGGTACGGCATCGAGCGATCGGGCCGCCACCTCGGGCGCCGGCGCGCGGCCGCTGGCCGAGCTGGCGTGGCAGTTCGCGCAGCGGGCCTGAGCTCGCAACGAAGGAGACAAGCCGTGGATTTTGCATACTCCCCCAGGACCGAAGCGCTGCGCCAGCGCCTGCTGCGTTTCATGGACGAGCACGTCTACCCGGCCGAGGACGCCTACCATGCCGAACTGCAGGCCAACACCGCAGCCGGCAAACGCTGGACGCCGCTGCAGCTCATCGAGGACCTCAAGGCCAGGGCGCGTGCGCAGGACCTGTGGAACCTGTTCCTGCCCGAGGACACGGCCGCCCTGTCCGGCTTCAAGGGCGCGGGCCTGACCAACCAGGAATACGCGCCGCTGGCCGAGATCATGGGCCGCGTGCCCTTCGCGTCCGAGGTCTTCAACTGCTCGGCGCCCGACACCGGCAACATGGAGACGATTGCGCGCTACGGCAGCGACGAGCACCGCGCGCGCTGGCTCCAGCCCCTGCTCGAGGGCCGGATCCGCTCGGCCTTCGCGATGACCGAGCCCGACGTGGCCTCCAGCGACGCCACCAACATCGCCACGCGCATCGAGCGCGACGGCGACGACTACGTCATCAACGGCCGCAAGTGGTGGATCTCCGGCGCGGGCGACCCGCGCTGCGCCGTCTACATCACCATGGGCAAGAGCGACCCCGACGCCGCCCGCCACCAGCAGCAGAGCATGGTCCTGGTGCCGGCCGACACGCCCGGCATCACCGTGCTGCGCCCGCTCAACGTGATGGGCTACGACGACGCGCCGCACGGCCACATGGAGATGGTGTTCGAAAACGTGCGCGTGCCGGCCAGCAACATGCTGCTGGGCCAGGGCCGCGGCTTCGAGATCGCCCAAGGCCGCCTCGGCCCGGGCCGCATCCACCACTGCATGCGCCTGATCGGCCTGGCCGAACGCGCGCTGGAACTGATGTGCCGGCGCGCCGCCTCGCGCGTGGCCTTCGGCAAAACCGTGGCCCAGCAGACCGTCACGCAGGAGCGTATCGCCGAAGCGCGCTGCAAGATCGACATGGCGCGCCTGCTCACGCTCAAGACCGCCTGGCTCATGGACGAGGCCGGCAACAAGGTGGCCAAGAACGAGATCGCGATGATCAAGGTCGTCGCGCCCAGCATGGCCTGCCAGGTCATCGACTGGGCCATGCAGGTGCACGGCGGCGGGGGCATGTGCGACGACTTCCCGCTGGCCTTCGCCTACGCCCATGCGCGCACGCTGCGCTTTGCCGACGGCCCGGACGAGGTGCACCGCAACGCCATCGCCAAGATGGAGCTGGGCCGGTACTCCGACCGGCCGCAGCAGCACGACATGCCGGTCACCCGCTTCTGAGCATGATCACCGTCCACAGCTGGGCGACGCCCAACGGCCACAAGGTCCACATCATGCTGGAGGAGTGCGGCCTGCCGTACGCGGTGGTGCCGGTGGACATCGGGGCCGGCGAGCAGTTCGCCCCCGAGTTTCTGCGAATCAGCCCGAACAACAAGATTCCGGCCATCGTCGACCCGGACGGCCCCGATGGCCAGCCGGTCACCCTGTTCGAATCCGGCGCCATCCTGCTGTACCTGGCCGGCAAGACCGGGCAGCTGCTGCCCGAGGGCGACCGCGCGCGGTACGCCGTGCTGCAGTGGCTGATGTTCCAGATGGGCAGCGTCGGCCCCATGCTGGGCCAGAACCACCATTTCCGGCAGTACGCGCCCGAGCAGATCGGCTATGCGATCGGCCGCTACACCGACGAGGCGCGGCGCCTGTACGGCGTGATGGACCGGCAACTCGCCGACAGCGCGCACATCGCCGGGCCCGATTACAGCATCGCCGACATCGCCATCTTCCCGTGGCTGCGCAACTGGCAGAACCAGGGCATCGACTGGGCCGACTACCCGCACCTGAAGCGCTGGTTCGACCGCATTGCCGCCCGTCCCGCCGTTCAGCGCGGCGTGGCCGTCCTGGCCGACCGGCGCAAGCCCATCACCGACGACAAGTCGCGCGAGAACCTGTTCGGCAGCACGCAGTACCAGCGCCGCTGAGGCGGCGTTGGAGGTCGGCCGATCAGGCCGCGGTCAACAGACCGGACGGCATGGTGGCGCCCAGGGCGGGGCCACCGCCGGCGCCGCCGCCGCCGTGCCCGGCCCGCACCTTGAACACCGCCATGGCCTGCACCAGCTGCTCGGCC
>CAJYRH010000565.1 GCA_913776795.1 uncultured Pseudorhodoferax sp.
TGGCGACAACGTGTCGATCACCGTCAAGCTGATCAACCCGATCGCCATGGAAGAAGGCCTGCGCTTCGCCATCCGCGAAGGCGGCAAGACCGTGGGCGCCGGCGTGGTCGCCAAGATCATCGAGTGAGCGGAGCGAACACCATGAGCAGCAAGCAAAAGATCCGCATCCGCCTGAAGGCTTTCGATTACAAGCTGATCGACCAGTCCGCAGCCGAGATCGTCGACACCGCCAAGCGCACCGGCGCCATTGTCAAGGGCCCCGTGCCCCTGCCGACGCGCATGAAGCGTTTCGACATCCTGCGTTCGCCGCACGTCAACAAGACGAGCCGCGACCAGTTCGAGATCCGCACGCACCAGCGCCTGATGGACATCGTCGACCCGACCGACAAGACCGTCGACGCGCTGATGAAGCTGGACCTGCCAGCTGGCGTGGACGTCGAGATCAAGCTGCAATAAACGCGGCCCGATCCGCTCCCGATAGCCCGGAGTTGCCGTTTCGGCGGCTCCGGGCTATAATTTTTGGCTCCGCCCGTCTTGGGTGGGGAATCATCAACCAACTTTCGCATTGTCCCTTCGGGGAACGTTCCGGCCAATTGCAGTTGGGGCGGCGAAAGCCTAGGAGAAAACCAATGAGTCAAAGCAACTCCCTCGGGTTGCTGGGACGCAAGGTTGGGATGATGCGTTTGTTCACCGACGACGGCGATGCAGTGCCCGTCACGGTGGTCGACGTGTCCAACAACCGCGTGACCCAGGTCAAGACCCAAGAGAACGACGGCTACGTCGCCCTGCAGGTGACGTTCGGCGCACGCCGTGCATCGCGCGTGACCAAGCCGCAAGCCGGCCACCTTGGCAAGGCAGGCGTGGAAGCCGGTGAAATCATCCAGGAATTCCGCGTGACGGCCGACGCCGCTGCGAAGTACGCTGCCGGCGCCACCCTGCCCGTCGCCGAACTCTTCGCCGTGGGCCAGAAGGTGGACGTGCAAGGCACGACCATCGGCAAGGGCTTCACCGGCACCATCAAGCGTCACCATTTCGGTTCGCAGCGCGCGTCGCACGGTAACAGCCGTTCGCACAACGTGCCGGGCTCGATCTCCATGGCGCAGGATCCGGGCCGCGTGTTCCCGGGCAAGAAGATGTCGGGCCACCTCGGCGACGACACCGTTACCACCCAAAACCTCGACGTGATCCGCGTCGACGAAGCCCGTCAGCTGCTGATGATCCGTGGCGCCGTTCCCGGCTCCAAGGGTGGTTTCGTCACGGTCCGTCCGGCCATCAAGGCCAAGACTGAAAAGGGAGCGAACTGATGCAGCTCGAACTCCTGAACGACCAAGGCCAGGCTGCGTCCAAGGTGGACGTGCCCGACACCGTGTTCGGTCGTGACTACAACGAAGACCTGGTGCACCAGGTCGTCGTGGCCTACCGCGCCAACGCCCGCCAGGGCACACGTGCGCAGAAGGACCGCGAACAGGTCAAGCACTCGACCAAGAAGCCTTTCAAGCAAAAGGGCACGGGTCGCGCACGTGCCGGTATGACGTCCTCGCCGCTGTGGCGTGGGGGCGGTCGGATTTTCCCGAACATGCCGGACGAGAACTTCACCCAGAAGATCAACAAGAAGATGTACCGCGCCGGCATGGCGTCCATCTTCTCGCAGCTGGCCCGCGAAGGCCGCCTGGCTGTCGTTGAATCGCTGACGGTGGATTCGCCCAAGACCAAGGCTCTGGCCGCGCGCCTGAAGGCCTTGAACCTGGCCTCTTCGGTCATGGTCATCGCTGACGAAGTCGACGAGAACCTGTACCTGGCCTCCCGCAACCTGGCCAACGTGCTGGTTGTCGAGCCGCGCTACGCCGACCCCGTGTCGCTGGTGCATTACAAGAAGGTTCTGGTGACCAAGGCCGCCATGGACAAACTCAAGGAGATGTTCGCATGAGCTCCTCCAAGACGACGCAATTCGACGAAGGCCGTCTGATGCAGGTGCTGGTTGCGCCTGTCGTCTCCGAGAAGGCCACCATGGTCGCCGAGAAGTCCAACGCCGTCACCTTCAAGGTGCTGCAGGACGCGACCAAGCACGAGATCAAGGCCGCAGTGCAACTGCTGTTCAAGGTCGAGGTGAAGGGTGTGTCCGTGGTCAACACCAAGGGCAAGACCAAGCGCTTCGGCAAGTCCATCGGCCGCCGGGACAACGTGCGCAAGGCGTACGTCACCCTGCAACCGGGCCAGGAACTCCAACTGACCGGGGAGGCTGCATAACATGGCCGTCATCAAGATGAAGCCCACCTCGCCAGGCCGTCGCGGCATGGTGAAGGTGACGCGTGACCACCTGCACAAGGGTGGCGCGCACGCGCCCCTGCTGGAGCCGCAATTCCAGAAGGCCGGCCGCAACAACAACGGCCACATCACGACCCGTCACAAGGGTGGTGGCCACAAGCACCACTACCGCGTGGTGGACTTCGTGCGCAACAAGGACGGCATCCCGGCGAAGGTCGAACGCATCGAGTACGACCCGAACCGTTCCGCCCACATTGCGCTGGTGTGCTACGCCGATGGCGAGCGCCGCTACATCATTGCCCCGCGCAATGTTGAAGTCGGTGCGACGCTGCTGTCGGGTGCTGAAGCGCCGATCCGTGCAGGCAACACGCTGCCGATCCGCAACATCCCCGTCGGTTCGACGATCCACTGCATCGAGCTGCAGCCGGGCAAGGGTGCGCAGATCGCGCGTTCCGCCGGTGCTTCGGCCACGCTGCTGGCTCGTGAAGGCACGTACGCCCAGGTGCGTATGCGCTCCGGCGAAGTGCGCAAGATCCACATCGAGTGCCGCGCCACCATCGGCGAAGTCGCCAACGAAGAGCACAGCCTGCGCCGTCTGGGCAAGGCCGGTGCCACCCGCTGGCAAGGCATCCGTCCGACCGTTCGTGGCGTCGTCATGAACCCGGTGGATCACCCGCACGGTGGTGGTGAAGGCAAGACCGGTGAAGGTCGCCACCCCGTCGACCCGTGGGGCAACCTGACCAAGGGCTATCGCACCCGCAACAACAAGCGCACGCAGGTGATGATCGTGTCGCGTCGCAAGAAGTAAGGGATAGCACATGACCCGCTCTCTCAAGAAGGGTCCCTTCGTGGACCATCACCTGGTTGCCAAGGCCGACAAGGCCGTGACCACCAAGGACAAGAAGCCGATCAAGACCTGGTCGCGTCGCTCCATGATCCTGCCCGAGTTCATCGGTCTGACGATCGCCGTGCACAACGGCAAGCAGCACGTTCCGGTCTACATCACCGACCAGATGGTCGGTCACAAGCTGGGCGAGTTCGCACTGACCCGTACCTTCAAGGGTCACCCTGCGGACAAGAAAGTCCAGAAGAAGTAAGGAATGACCATGGAAACACGTGCAGTCCTGCGGGGTGTCCGTCTGTCGGTCGACAAGGGTCGTCTGGTGGCGGACCTGATCCGCGGCAAGAAGGTGGATCAGGCGCTGAACACGCTGCAATTCACGCAGAAGAAGGCCGCCGTCATCATCAAGAAGGTGCTGGAGTCCGCGATCGCGAACGCCGAGCACAACGACGGTGCCGACATCGACGAACTGAAGGTCAAGACCATCTACGTCGAACAAGGTGCCACGCTCAAGCGTTTCACCGCGCGCGCCAAGGGCCGCGGCAACCGCATCAGCAAGCCCACGTGCCACGTGTACGTGACGGTTGGCAACTGAGAGGCTGGAAAGTTATGGGACAGAAAATCCATCCGACCGGCTTCCGCCTTGCGGTGAGCCGCAACTGGTCCAGCCGTTGGTACGCCAGCAACAATGACTTCGCCGGCATGCTGGCCGAAGACATCAAGGTGCGCGAGTACCTGAAGGCCAAGCTGAAGAACGCGTCTGTTTCGCGTGTGCTGATCGAGCGTCCTGCCAAGAACGCACGCATCACGATCTTCTCGGCACGTCCGGGCGTCGTGATCGGCAAGAAGGGCGAGGACATCGAGAACCTCAAGCGCGAACTGGCCAAGCAGCTGGGCGTGCCGGTGGCCGTCAACATCGAAGAAGTGCGCAAGCCCGAAATCGATGCCAAGCTGATCGCCGACAGCATCACCCAGCAGCTGGAAAAGCGCATCATGTTCCGCCGCGCCATGAAGCGTGCGATGCAGAACGCGATGCGTCTGGGCGCCCAGGGCATCAAGATCATGTCCGCCGGCCGTCTGAACGGCATCGAAATCGCCCGTACCGAGTGGTACCGCGAAGGCCGTGTGCCCCTGCACACGCTGCGCGCGGACATCGACTACGGCGTGTCCGAAGCCAAGACCACCTATGGCGTCATCGGCGTCAAGGTCTGGGTCTACAAGGGTGACACCCTGGGCCGTGGCGATGCGCCGGTGGCGCAGGAGCCGCGTGCCGAGGAAGAGCGTCGTCCGCGTGGTCCGCGTCGCGATGGCCGCCCGGGTGACCGTCCTGCCAACCGCGGCCCCCGCCGCGACGGTGGTGAGCGCCCCAGTGAAACCGCAGGCGCGAATGCGCCGAAATCTACCGTTCAGCGCGTCCGCAAGGTAGCCGCGCCTGCAGCTGGTGCTGCCGACGGTAAAGGAGAGTAATCATGTTGCAACCCGCTCGCCGCAAGTACCGCAAAGAGCAAAAGGGCCGTAACACGGGCATCGCCACGCGTGGCAGCTCGGTCGCCTTTGGCGATTTCGGCCTGAAGTGCACCGACCGCGGCCGCCTCACGGCGCGCCAGATCGAGTCGGCCCGTCGTGCGATTTCCCGCCACGTCAAGCGTGGTGGCCGCATCTGGATCCGCGTGTTTCCGGACAAGCCCATCTCGCAAAAACCTGCCGAAGTGCGGATGGGTAACGGCAAGGGCAACCCCGAGTACTACGTGGCCGAGATCCAGCCCGGCAAGATCGTGTTCGAAATCGTCGGTGTTCCCGAAGAGCTCGCCCGCGAAGCGTTCCGCCTGGCTGCTGCCAAGCTGCCGCTGCGCACGACCTTCGTGACGCGCATGATCGGCCAGTAAGCGAGGAGACCTGAATGTCCAAGATCACGGAATCCCGCAAGAACCTGCAAGCCAAGGACGTGGCCGGCCTCGAAGCCGAAGTCAAGGCGCTGCAGAAGGCCCATTTCGGGCTGCGCATGCAAAAGGGCACGCAGCAGCTGAACAACACCGCGACGCTGCGCAGCACGCGTCGCGAGATTGCGCGCGCCAAGACCATCCTGGCCCAGAAGCGCAGCGCCGATGCGGCCGCCAAGTAAGGAGTAGCACCATGACGGAAGCCAAACCCTCCCTCAAGCGCACTCTGATCGGCAAGGTCGTCAGCGACAAGCGCGCCAAGACGGTGACGGTGCTGATCGAGCGCCGCGTCAAGCACGAGCTCTACGGCAAGATCGTGGCCCGTTCCAGCAAGTACCACGCCCACGACGAAAAGGGCGAGTACAAGATGGGCGACACCATCGAGATCACCGAAAGCCGGCCGATCTCCAAGACCAAGACATGGGTTGCGACCCGTCTGGTCCAGAAGGCCCCCGAGCTTTGACGGCTTGCCGGTCATCCCGGCGAAGCACCCCGAAAACGGCCCACAATGTGGGCCGTTTTTGTTTTTCAACCCCCAAGAGGAGATCGCACATGATCCAAGTCGGTGACAGCCTGCCCAGCGCCACGCTGATGGAGTATTCCGAGGTCGAAGGCGAGGGCTGCAGCATCGGCCCGAACCCGGTCGACGTGGCCAAGGCCAGCGCAGGCAAGACCATTGCGCTGTTCGCGCTGCCAGGTGCCTTCACGCCGACCTGCTCTGCCAAGCATGTGCCGGGCTACGTCGAGAACCAGGCCGCGTTCAAGGCCGCGGGCGTGGATGAGATCTGGTGCGTGAGCGTGAACGACGCCTTCGTGATGGGCGCGTGGGCGCGCGAGCAGAAGACTGCCGGCAAGGTCCGCATGTTGGCCGACGGGAGCGCCGACTTCACCAAGGCGACCGGCCTGACGCTGGATCTCACGGCGCGTGGCATGGGCCTGCGCAGCAACCGCTACTCGATGCTAGTGAAGGATGGCAAGGTGGCCGCCTTGAACGTCGAAGGACCTGGCAAGTTCGAGGTCAGCGACGCTGCTACGCTGCTCAAGCAAGCCCAGGGCTGATGGCCGAGGGGGCCTGACCACTCACAGTTCGGCCTTCAGGTAGTGCGCGCCCGCCATAGGGTTGTGGTAGTAGGGCGGCACTTCTTCGAACCCCAGTTCCTCGTACAGCGCGCGGGCGGCTTCCATGTCGTCCAGTGTGTCAAGCAGCACACAGCCGTACCCGGCGCGGCGGCCGAAATCCAGCGCCTGTTCGGCCAACAGGCGCCCGAGGCCGAAGCCGCGGAAGGCCTTGCGCACGTACAGGCGCTTCATCTCGCAGGCGTTGGCATAGTCCGTGTCGTCCAGCGGACGCAGTGCGCAGCAGCCCGCGACGGCATCGTCCACCAGCGCAAGCAACAGCGTGCCGCGCGGCGCGACATAGACGCCGGGCAGCGATGCGATCTCGGCGTCGAATTGCTGGAATGCCAAGTCAATGCCGAGACTGTCGGCGTACTCCGCAAAGATCTCACGCGTCGCGCTCAGCAACACGGGGTCGTCGGGCTGGATGATGCAGATCCGGGGCATCGGCTGGCTGGCGGCGGGCAAAGGCACGTCTCAGTGTAGCGAGTCCCACTCAGGCAACAAACCTGCGGGGACCAACACCGCGGGTAGCAATACTGGGAGTCAGCCCTAGGCTTCGGCCAGCAATTTTTCGATCAAGCGGTGCAACTCTGCGAAATCGGGCTCACCGACGTATCGCTTGACAATTTCGCCGCGTTTGTTGACGACGAAAGTCGTGGGCGTGAGCTGGATGTCGCCCCAGGCCCGGGCCACGCTGCCGGTGTTGTCGATGGCCACGCGAAACGGCAGCTTGCGCGTCTCGGCGAAGTTCACGACATAGCTTGGCGGGTCGTACTGCATGGCGACGGCCAAAGTGTCGAACCCCTGTGCCTCGTACTTGTGGTGTGTGGCAACGATCCGCGGCATCTCCGCCACGCAGGTCACGCAACTCGTGGCCCAGAAGTTCACCAGGGTGACGCGGCCCTTCATGGACTGCGTGTCCACCGTACTGCCGTCCAGCAGCACATAACGGGCCTCGGGTGCAGGGGTGGGGGCCGCCATCACGCGGTAGCCGAGTGCACCGGCAATCAGCAGGACGGCAACGGCGGCGAGGGAATGGAGCTTCTTCATGATGATGCGGGGGCGCTGGAGCGACTCGGCAATTGCGGAAAAGTTCTGCGGTCAGCATGCATGCCCGCGACACACCACGGGCAGGGTGCTGGCCATGCCTGCACATATTGTGCAGTGTCAGCCTGTTTTCGCGCATTTGCCCCGTCGGCGAGACGCAGGTGGCGTTTTGCGAGATCATGACCCAAGGGTTTGCAGACGAGGCGACCTGCAGTTGCTGCTGCAGACGCTGCGTGGCAGCATCGATGGCCCGCCCTTCACGAACACCAGGTCGATCCGGCCCCGCGCGGACTGGCACTGCGCGGCGGTGCCGGTAAGGACCAAGTCGACCACGACGCCAAGGCTCTCTCAGACGTAGTCGACCTTCTGGCGCACCGCGTCGTGCCCGGGTGACCATCAGCGCGCGCTGGCGCTGCAAGGGCACGGTGGCGCGGCCAGTCGACGGTATTGGATGGCCAGCGGGTCGTCCGGCGGCTAATTAAACGCAAAGCCTCAGGTGCGCCGTGGGTCGAGCATCAGCACCGTTTCATTGCCCTGAACCTGGCGCGTCAGGTGCGCACCGGCCATCCGCGCCGGTCGCTCCTGAAGATGCGACGACAGGTTGCTGTGCGCCGCCGGCGGCGGCCTGTCCTGTGCCATCGGTCTGCAGGCGCAGCAGTGCGAGACCCATGTCGCCCGATGCGTCGATCGACACGGACAGGCGATGGAC
>CAJYRH010000566.1 GCA_913776795.1 uncultured Pseudorhodoferax sp.
GGCGCGACGTGGGCAGCGCCGCCATGCAGGCCCATGCGCGGCTGGCCAATGTCCATGGGCCGCAGCTGCACACGCACGACCGGGTCGGCAGGCGCGTGGACGAGGTGGAGTTCCATCCCAGTTACCACGCGCTGATGGCCGCCGCCGTCGGCGCCGGACTGCACGGCACGCCCTGGGCCGGCGGTGCGCACGCGCACCTGCAGCGCGCGGCCGGCTTCATGCTGTTCACCGAGCTCGAGCCTTCCGTGTTGTGCCCGATCTCGATGACCTACGCCGTGGCGCCTGCGCTGCGCGGCAATCCAGCCATCCAGGGCGACTGGTCGCCCAAGCTGCAGAGCCGCTGGTACGACCCGCACTTGCGCTTCGTCGCCGACAAGCCCGGCGTGACCATCGGCATGGGCATGACGGAAAAGCAGGGCGGCTCGGACGTGCGCGCCAACACCACGCGCGCCGAGCACGTGGGCCGCGACGGCTGGGGCGAGCGCTACGCGGTCACGGGCCACAAGTGGTTCTTCTCGGCGCCGATGTGCGATGCCTTCCTGGTGCTTGCGCAGGCCCCCAGCGGGCTGTCGTGCTTCTTCCTGCCGCGTGCGCTGCCAGACGGCTCCCGCAACGCCATCCGCATCCAGCGGCTCAAGGACAAGCTGGGCAACAAGGCCAATGCGAGCGCCGAGGTCGAGTTCCACGGTGCCCAGGCCTGGCTGCTCGGCGAGGAGTGCCGCGGCGTGCCGCAGATCCTCGAGATGGGCACGATGACGCGGCTGGACTGCGCGCTGGGCACAGCGGGCCTCATGCGCCAGGCGCTCGCGCTGGCGCTGCACCACACGGCCGAGCGCAAGGCCTTTGGCAAGACGCTGGCCTCGCAACCTCTCATGCGCAACGTGCTGGCCGACCTGGCGCTGGAGTCGGAGGCCGCCACGGCGCTGGCGCTGCGCCTGGCCCACGCCTGCGACCGGCCCAACGATGCGCACGAGCAACTGATGGCCCGCTTGCTCACGCCCGTGGCCAAGTTCTGGATCTGCAAGCGCGGCAGCGGCTTCGGCCAGGAGGCCATGGAATGCCTGGGCGGCAACGGCTACGTGGAGGAGGGCGGCGCGGGCGTGATGGCCCGCATCTACCGCGAGATGCCGCTCAACTCCATCTGGGAAGGCGCCGGCAACATCATGGCGCTGGACCTGTTGCGCGCCCTGCGCAAGGGCGACGTGGCGGCCGCGCTGGCCGCAGAACTCGCGCCTGCGCGTGGCCACGCTGCTCTGGACCGGTTGGCGCAAGCCCTGCCGCAGCGCATCGAGGCCCTGGCCGACGAGGTCCAGGCGCGGCGGCTGGCCGAGCAGATCGCGCTGGCCGTGCAGGCTGCGTTGCTCGTGCGCCATGCACCGGCCGCCGTCGCCGACGCGTTCTGCGCCTCGCGCATCGCAGGCGACTGGGGCCACAGCTACGGCGGCCTCCCGCCGGGCTGCGACTTCGACGCCATCCTGTCCCGCGCCGCGCCGCACTGAACGATTCCGAAGGAAGCCCCATGCCCGAACTGATCCTGCACCACTACCCCACCTCGCCGTTCGCCGAGAAGATCCGCCTTGTGCTGGGCTTCAAGCAACTGGCCTACCGGTCGGTCCACATTCCGCCCATCATGCCCAAGCCCGATGTGCTGGCGCTGACCGGCGGCTACCGCAAGACGCCGCTGCTGCAGATCGGTGCCGACATCTACTGCGACACCGCCCTCATCTGCGACGTTCTGGAGCACCGCCAGCCACAGCCCAGCCTGTACCCGCTGCAGCACAAGGGGATGGCGCGCATCCTTGCGCAGTGGGCCGACACCACCCTGTTCTGGGCCGTCATGGCCCACGCCATGCAGCCCAGGGGCCTGGCCGACATGTTCGGCAAGCTGCCGCCGGAGGCCGCCAAGGCCTTCGGCGAAGACCGCCGCGCCATGAGCCAGAACATGACGCGGCTGCGCCCGGCCGACGCCACGGCGGCGCTCAAGTCCTACCTGCGCCGGCTGTCCGACTCGCTGGAGACGCAGCACTACCTGGTCGATGCGGTGCCCGGCGTGGCCGACTTCGCTGCCTACCACCCCTTGTGGTTCGTCCGCACGCGCACCCCCTCGATGGCAGGCGTCCTGGATGCGTTCCCGTCCGTGCTGGCCTGGATGGACCGCATGGCCGCGATCGGCCATGGCAGCCCGGACAAGCTGACCAGTTCCGAGGCCGTGGACATCGCCGCCAATGCCGAGCCCCTGCCGGTGGAGGGCCAGACTTTCCAGGACGAGCACGGCATTGCGCTGGGCAGCCGCGTGAGCATCGCGGCCGAAACCTTCGGCCCCGAAGCCACCGAGGGCGAACTCGTGGCCGCCACGCGCATGCACTACAGCCTGCGCCGGACCGATGCGCGCGCTGGCATGGTGCATGTGCACTTTCCGCGCATCGGCTACGTGCTGAAAGCCCTGTGACGCCACCAGACGACAGGAGCGAACCCGCGTGATCACCGACTTCAAGAACAAGACTGCCGTGCTGACCGGCGCCGGCTCGGGCTTCGGCCTGGAGTGCGCGCGCATCGGCGCACGCCTGGGCATGCGCCTGGTGCTGGCCGACGTGCAGCAGGACGCACTCGACAAAGCCGCGGCCGAGATGGCTGCGCTGGGCGCCGAGGTATTGCCTTTCCGCCTGGACGTGTCCAGGGCGGAGCAGGTGGAAGCACTGGGCGCGGCCACGCTTGCGCGCTTCGGCGCGCCGCACCTCGTCTTCAACAACGCCGGCGTGGGCGCGGGCGGCCTCATCTGGGAGAACAGTGCGCGGGACTGGGAGTGGGTGTTCGGCGTCAATGTGATGGGCGTGGCCCACGGCGTGCGCGTGTTCACGCCCATGATGCTGGCGGCCGCCGAAGCGGACCCTGACTGGCGCGGCCACATCGTCAACACCGCCAGCATGGCCGGGTTGCTGACTCCGCCCAACATGGGCATCTACAACGCCAGCAAGCATGCGGTGGTGGCGCTCACCGAGACGCTGTACCAGGATCTTGCACTGGTCACCGAACAGGTCAGCGCCTCGGTGCTGTGCCCGTACTTCGTGGCCACCGGCATCGACAACAGCGAGCGCAACCGTCCCGTGGACCTGGCTGGCGGCGCGTTGTCGCGCAGCCAGCAGGTGAGCCAAGCCATGATGGGCAAGGCGGTGGGATCGGGCAAGGTGTCGGCCTCGGAGGTCGCGCAGAAGGTCTTCGACGCGGTGGCCGCCGACCAGTTCTACATCTACAGCCACCCGCGCGCGATCGGTTCGGTGCAGGTGCGCATGGAGGACATCCTGCAGCAGCGCAACCCGACCGACCCGTTCGCCCACAAGCCCGAACTGGGCGTGGCATTGCGCAAGGCCTTGCGCGGCTGAAGCCTGCGCTGCGCGGCCGGCTCAGTGCAGCCGGCGCGTGCGGTTCTGCTCGAACAGGTCCACCTGCAGTACGGCGTCGTCCGTGCGTTCGAGCGAAGCCGTGTAGCGGGCCAGTTCGGTGTCCTCGATGAAGCTCGCCGAGGACGAGGCCGCCAGCAGCCGCTCGGCCGATTGCGGGCGCGCGATCGCGTAGCCCTGCACGTAGTCCACGCCGATGTCCACCAGCGTGCGCACGGTGGCGAGGTCTTCGGCCCATTCGGCCACGGTGCGCATGCCCAGGTTGCGGCCCAGGTTCACGATGGCCTCCACGATGGCCACGTTCGCCGGGTGCTTGTTCATGTTGACGATGAAGCTGCCGTCGATCTTGAGCAGGTCGGCCGGCAATTCCTTCAGGTAGGAGAACGAGGTATAGCCCGCGCCAAAGTCGTCCAGTGCGACCTTGGCGCCGTAGCTGCGCACCTTGTCGATGAAGCGCCGCGTGTTGTTGAGGTCGTGCAGCGCCACGCTCTCGGTGATCTCGAAGCACAGGAAGCTGGCGACGTGGATGTTCTGCGCCAGCAGCGCGTAGACGTCGTTCATGAACTTCTCGTCGTTGAGCGAGGCGCCCGACAGGTTCATGCAGACGAAGCGCGTGTTGCGCAGGCGCGTGAGGTGGGTGTTGAGCCAGGTCAGCGTGGCCGACAGCACCCAGCGGTCGATCATGCCCATGCGGCCGCTGTTCTCTCCCGCGGCGATCACGCGGTCCGTCGGCACCAGCTTGCCGTCGGTATCGCGCATGCGCAGCAGCACTTCGAAGTTCAGCGAGGCGTGCGGCGCCGACAGCGACATGATGGGCTGCATCTGCAGGAACAGGCCCTCGGTCGCGCGGGCGCCAGACAGGCGCTCGACCAGTTGCAGCTCGGCATGGTGGTCCTGGAAGGCCTGCGCGTTCTTCTCGTAGACCACCAGGCCTTCGTTGTGGCGCGTCTTGGCCTCGCGGCAGGCACGGTCGGCGGTGGACACGGCATCCTTGAAGCGCGTGCCAGGGCTGACCTCGATCAGGCCGATCGATCCGCGCACGTGGAAGGCCTTGTCGCCCACACGGTAGGGCGTGCCGCCGATGGCCGACACGATCCCCTGGCAGATCACGGCGGCCAGCGGCATGCGCGTGTCCGGCATGAGGATGAGGAATTCGTCGCCGCCCATGCGGCCCAGAGCCATGCTGCCCGACAGCATGTTGCCCACGCGCGCGCAGACCTGCTGCAGCACCTCGTCGCCCGCGTTGTGGCCGAACAGGTCGTTGATGAGCTTGAAGCGGTCCAGGTCGAGGTAGGCCAGTGCCAGCGGGTGGTTGCCGTCCATGTGGCCGAGCGCGCGCTCCAGCTCGCGTTCGATGCCGCGGCGGTTCAGCACCTTGGTCAGGGCGTCGTTGTTCGCCATGAACTGCAGCTCTTCGGTCGCGCGCGAGGAATCGGTCACGTCCTGCAGGGAGCCCTCGACCTTGTCGCGGGCGCGGGCCGCCTTGACCAGGAAGCGCTTGTGCACGCTGCCGTCCGCCGGCTTGCGGCCACGCAGCTCCAGCGACACGCTGTCCTGGGTCTGTAGCAGCAGCTGCAACAGTTGCTGCCAGGCCCCTTCGTGGAAATACCGGTCCCAAGCCTCGCGGCCCGACGCCAGCACGTC
Organism: uncultured Pseudorhodoferax sp.; assembly: GCA_913776795.1. The sequence continues at coordinate 5,043 of CAJYRH010000566.1, forward strand.
GGCGCCCAACATGGTGCGCAGCGCCGGATTGGCGCTGGTGAAGCGGCCTTGCAGGTCCAGCGTGAACAGGCCGATGGGCATGGCCTCGAAGGTGTGCTCCAGCTGGGCCTGTGCTTCCAGCCGCTGGTTGTGCTCCTGGCGCATCTGCTCGGCGATGGCCAGCGAAGCCAGCAGGCTGGACGACAGGGCGGCCGTGACGCTGTTGACGGCGCCGATCAGGCCGCGCATGCCCATCGCTGCCGAGGCCACCTCGTAGAGGCTGGCAGTCAGCGTCACCGCCAGCGAGGCGCTGTACCACATGGCGACGCGCGAGCGCGTGCGGTGCAGGATCCGGCCCAGCAGGAACACCGCAATGCAGGTGCCCACGCCGGTCGCCGCCCAGATGAAGGGCAGCACCGTGGCGTAGGGCAGAAAGGCCGACATCACCAGCAGCGGCACCGGCGGCCACATGATGACGCGCAGCAGCGGCGAAAAGCCCACCTTGGCCAGGTCGTCGCGGAACAGCTCTCGGAACAGCGTGGCCGTGAGCGTGTAATACAGCGACATCGTGAACAGCCGCATGCGCGGCAACCACTCCGTCGGCACCGTCCGCCCCAGCCATTGGGCATCCCAGCCGGCGGACAGCGCGGCCATGCGCAGGTTCACCAGCAGCCAGACTGCGAACAGCACATACAGGCCGCTGCGGTTGATCAGGGCGGTGGTCAGGACGAACAGGGCCAGCACGATCAGGCCCCCGTCCAGCAGGCCCGCGTTGCGGTGGAACTCGAAGCCGGATCCGGCCAGGGCGGCCGTGGGCCAACTCAGCACGGTGATGCGCGCCGGCCCCACGAAGCGGCTCTCGCACAGCAGCGCCGGCGGATTGCCGGCCGCGTCCAGCCGCAATGCAAAGCCGGCCTTCGCGGGCGCCAGATGGCCGCTGCTGGTGGTCCGGTTGGTGCTGCCCAGCGGCACCAGCGTTGCGGCGTTCCAACAGCGCAGGTCGGTCGCGTGGCGCGAGGCAAATTCAACGCTGTCGCCGGCGAAATCGACCTGCTGCGCGGACAAGGGCACCAGCAACCAGAAGGGGGCTTCGGAAAGTTGTGTGTCGTACTGCACTGTGGGCGGTGGCGCCGCCTTCAGAAGCTCCAGTGCCTGCTGCGGCACCAGGTCCGCGTCGGCGGCAGGCGCCTGGACGACCTGGAACGACAGCTTGCGCGCACCTGTGCTGGCGTACTGGTTGTTCCAGGACAGGAGCGCGACAACGCTCACCACCAGCAGCACGGCCGGCAGTGCGTAGATTCCCATCGCATACAAGGCCCTGTCCAGGCTCTTGTTCAGCCGAGAAAGCCGCAGCACGCTGCCGTTCATGTTGTTCTCAGTCCGCCGAATGCCTAAGCCGAAGCGGCCGATGTCGTGTTCAACCGACCGCAAATTGAAACAAATTATGAAGCTAATTCGGCAGATGCTGAAGCAGATGAAGGGGCGCGACACGCAATTCCGAACGCCAGTCCGGGCATTTCTCACGCGGCGCGCGCACGGCTACATGTGCATGAGCGGCCGCGCCTGCACGGCCGAGCCGTGCGGCCGTTCTCTTCCGGGCAATGCGGCGTCCAAGTCGATATCCACGTGGTTCGTTCGGAACACGAACTCGAACAGAGGGTGCTGCAATTCGGCCCAGTGCTGTTCGGCGCCGGTGACTTCCAGGCACATGATGCGGTGTGGCAAATTGCCAACATGGGCGAGGGGGACGTAGCCGAGCAGCGGGTCCACGTCCTTGAACAGCAGGCGCTCGTACTGGCGGTCGATGGGCGAGCGGGCAGTGATGACCATCCACTCGATCTGCTGCTGCTGGCAATACAGGAAGAATGCCTTGAACAGCACCGTCTTGACGGCACGGCCCATGGCAGGCTCACCAACGCCCAGCCTGGTGGCCTCGGCCAGGGGACTGTGGCGCATGCGCTGTGGCAGCGTCAGTGAATGTTCCAGCGGCAGCGGGGCCAGCGCGTTGGTCTGGATGCGCATGCTTCCCAGCGGCGTGCCGTCGAGCTTGGATTCGGCAAGCAGCACGACGGTGCCGTCCATGGTGTCGTAGGACTCGGGCAGCCGCAGGCTCTCCGCGAACGCCGGCACATGGCGGGCATAGGCGTTGTGTCTCACGTGCACGGCCTTGTGCAGGTCGGCTTCCGAGCGCACCACCCGCACGCTGAATGGCAGCCGTTCCGTCTGGGTCGGCAGCGCCAGCAGATCCTGCGTGCGCGACCAGCCAGAAGGCGCCGGCCGACCATGGTGTTCATTCAGATTCACAGCAATCCTCCCCCGACTGGCCCGCGCTGCGACAACTGCCCGCCTGGACCCGCCCTGTACATGTGAATGAATGTAAATTTCGGTTTTCGCTAGCAGAAGTCCCGGTTTGGATGAAGCGCGTGTAGGTGTTTGGGAGACAGAACATCCATTGAACGGTGGAGGCAGCCGGCGCAATGGCCTATGGCAAACTGCCGCCCCTTCCCATTGCGCCACCGTTGCCCAGGATGCTCCCCAAAATCGTTCGCCAGCTCGCCGCCGAGATCAAGATCCGTGAAGACCAGGTCAAGGCGGCCATCGACCTGCTCGACGGCGGGGCCACCGTGCCTTTCATCGCCCGCTACCGCAAGGAGGTGACGAACGGCCTGGACGACGTGCAGCTGCGCGAACTGGAGGCCCGCCTGGCCTACCTGCGCGAGCTGGAGGACCGGCGCGAGGCCGTGCTCAAGAGCATCGAGGAGCAGGGCAAGATGACGCCGCAGCTGCGCGCTGCGATCGAGGCAGCCGCTTCCAAGCAGGAGGTCGAGGACCTGTACTTGCCCTATAAGCTCAAACGCCGCACCAAGGGCCAGATCGCGCGCGAGGCTGGCATCGAACCGCTGGCCAACAAGCTGTTCGCCGACCCTGCGCTGGTCCCGGCCGACGAGGCCGCAGCCTTCGTCAAGGCAGAGAAGGGCGAGAACGGCGAGGATTTCACCACCGTGCCGGCCGTGCTGGACGGGGTGCGCGACATCCTCTCCGAGCGCTGGGCCGAAGAGGCGACCTTGGTGCAGGGACTGCGCGCCTGGCTCTGGGACGAAGGTCTGCTGCAGAGCAAGCTGGCTGCCGGAAAGGACGAGAACAGCCCCGACGTCGCCAAGTTCCGCGACTACTTCGATTACGACGAGCCGATCGGCCGCGTGCCGTCGCACCGCGCGCTCGCCGTCTTCCGCGGGCGCGCCCAGGACATCCTGGACGCCAAGCTCGTGCTGCCCGAATCCGATGCCGAGCCGGCCAAGCCCGGCCAGCCCGTGCCCAGCCTGGCCGAGGGACGCATCGCGCTGCACCTGGGCTGGAGCCACCAGGGCCGTCCGTCCGACGACCTCCTGCGCAGGTGCGTGGCCTGGACATGGCGCGTGAAGCTGAGCCTGTCCACCGAACGCGACCTGTTCACGCGGCTGCGCGAGGACGCCGAGAAGGTCGCCATCAAGGTGTTTTCCGACAACCTGCGCGACCTGTTGCTGGCCGCGCCGGCTGGCCCGCGGGTGGTCATGGGGCTGGACCCGGGCATCCGCACTGGCGTCAAGGTGGCCGTGGTCGACGCCACGGGCAAGCTGGTCGACACTTCCACCGTCTACCCCCACGAGCCGCGGCGCGACTGGGAAGGGTCGCTGCACACCTTGGCCCAGCTCTGCGCCAGGCACGGTGTGAACCTGATCGCCATCGGCAACGGCACGGCCAGCCGCGAGACCGACAAGCTGGCGGCTGACCTCATCAAGCGCCTGGAAAAGCTTGCGCCCGACGCGCAACTGCAGCGCGTGGTTGTGAGCGAAGCCGGTGCTTCTGTCTATTCGGCCAGCGAGTTCGCCTCGCAGGAGATGCCCGATGTGGACGTGAGCCTGCGCGGTGCGGCCAGCATCGCGCGCCGGCTGCAGGACCCGCTCGCCGAGCTCGTCAAGATCGATCCCAAGTCCATCGGCGTGGGCCAGTACCAGCACGACGTGAACCAGGGCGAGCTGGCGCGCACGCTGGAGGCCGTAGTGGAAGATTGCGTCAACGCCGTGGGCGTGGACCTCAACACCGCCAGTGTGCCGCTGCTCTCGCGCGTGTCGGGCCTGTCGCCCAGCGTGGCCAAGGCCGTGGTGCGCTGGCGCGAAAGCCATGGCGCCTTCGCCAGCCGCCAGCAGCTGCTGGAAGTCAGCGGCCTGGGGCCCAAGACCTTTGAACAAAGCGCGGGCTTCCTGCGCATCCGCGGTGGCGCCAACCCGCTGGACATGACCGGCGTGCACCCGGAGACCTACGAGGTCGTCCAACGCATCCTGGAACGCGCGGGCAAGCCCGTGCAGGAGCTCATGGGCCGCGCCGAGATGCTCAAGACGCTGCGGCCCGAACTGTTCGCCAACGAGAAGTTCGGCGTCATCACGGTCAGGGACATCATGTCCGAGCTCGAGAAGCCTGGCCGCGACCCGCGCCCTGACTTCAAGGTGGCGCGCTTCAATGACGGCGTGGAAGACATCAAGGACCTGACCGAAGGCATGGTGCTGGAGGGCACGGTCAGCAACGTGGCTGCATTCGGCGCCTTCGTCGACCTGGGCGTGCACCAGGACGGACTGGTGCACGTGAGCCAGTTGTCCAACAAGTTCGTGAGCGACGCGCGCGAGGTCGTCAAGACCGGAGACATCGTGAAGGTCAAGGTGCTCGAGGTGGATGTGGCGCGCAAGCGGATCAGCCTGACCATGAAGCTCGATGCCGCGCCAGTGCGGCGCGACGCCCCGCGCGAGAACCGTTTCGAGCATGGCGGTGCGCGTCAGCGCGGGGGCGGGCGGCAGGAGGCTGCCGCGCCGTCGGCCATGGCGTCTGCTTTCGCCAGGCTGCAGTCCGGCAAGCGCTGAAGCGAGGCAGGCCCTGCGCCCGGACACCATGCAGCCGACCAGCGCGCAGGTACGTGAGCAGCAGTTGCCCAGCAGTCCCAGGCTGGTCGCGCTGCTGCTGACCGAATTGGAGCGGCCCGCGCCCAACCTGCGCCGCACCAGCCAGCTGTTCTGCGCCGATCCGGCGCTGGCCATGCGGTTGCTGCACTTGGCCAATGCCGTGCACCGCGAAGACACGCGCGGGGTGATCAGCGTCGCGCAGGCGCTGGCCCTGCTTCCGACCGAGGCCCTGCGCCCCGTGGCGGACGCGGCTGCACGGTCCAGCGTGCCCAACGCCGCGCCGGGCCTGGCACTTCCGCAGTACTGGCGGTTCAGCCTTCAGGTCGCCAAGCTGGCGCGCGCGCTGGCCGCCAGCGTGCGCCAGAACCAGGCCGTGGCCTATACGGCCGGCCTGCTCCACGGGGTGGGCGAACTGGTGCTGCACGCCGCGGCGCCGGACGACGTGGCCAGCGTCAACGCGATCGCGGGGCTGTTCGACCTGCGCCGGGCCAAGCTGCAGCAGCGGATGCTGGGCACGACCTATGCCGAAGCCGGCGCCGCCCTGGCGCAGCAGTGGCAGTTTCCAGGCCCGCTCGTGGATGCACTGCGCTACCAGACCGCGCCTTTCGACAACGAGGTCTACGAGCCGCTGGCCGGCCTCGTGCACCTGGCGGCCTGGCGCGCAAGCGCCCAGGAATCTGGCTACGACGAACGCGCGCTGGCCACCAGCTTTCCGGGCGAGGTGGGACTGGCCCTGGGCCTGGACATCGACATGGTGCTGCAACAGGACCCGATCGACTGGGGCGGTGGCGGCGTGGAGGGCTGATGCAGAAACACCCGCAAGACCTGCTGACGCCGGCCATGCGCGGCGTGATCGACCGCATGCAGCGGGCCGGCCGCCCGCCGCTGCACAGCCTGCCGCCCGCGCAGGCGCGCGCCGCCTACGCGTTGGGCGCGGGCGTGCTGGACATCCCGTTGCGGCTACTGCCGCGCGTGCAGGATCTGATGCTGCGCACGCGCGACGGCACCAGCCTGCCGGCCCGCCTCGTGGCTCCCGAGGCCGAGGCTCCGCTGCCGGTCCTGCTCTACCTGCACGGCGGCGGCTTCACGATCG
>CAJYRH010000567.1 GCA_913776795.1 uncultured Pseudorhodoferax sp.
CAGGCTTTGGCACCTGGTTGAGGCCATCATGGCCGCGCCGCCGGCAGGGACCGTCGACGGCATCGAGCTGCTGCCGCCGGAGGAGCGCTGGCACGTCGTGTCCGGCCAGCACAAGGACGTGGCCTGGCACCAGGTGGTGCTGCCCTTCGTCAACCTGTTCGAATACCAGGCGGCCCTGCGGCCCGATGCCACGGCCCTGGTCTGGGACGGCGGCAGCATGGATTACCTGGCGCTGGACCGGCGGGCCAACCGCCTGGCACGGTCGCTGGTGGAGCGCGGTGCCGGCCGCGATGTGGTCGTCGCGATGGCCCTGGAGCGCTCGCCCGAGCTCGTGATCACGCTGCTGGCCATTGCGAAGGCCGGCGCAGCCTTCCTGCCGCTGGACGTGGACGCGCCGCTCGCCCGCCTCGCATCCATCCTGCAGGAGAGCGGAACGGCGCTGCTGGTGATCCAACCGCGCCATGCCGATCGCCTGGGCGGCCTGCACGGCAACACGCTGGTGCTGGCTCCCCTGGGCGACGAGCAGTTCGACGTCAATGCCACCGACCTGCCGCCGCGCCAGCCCGCTGCGTCGGACATGGCCTATGTGCTCTTCACCTCCGGCTCCACAGGGCGGCCCAAGGGCGTGACGATCGAGCACGGCATGCTGTCGCGCCGGCTCATGTGGCTGTCGCGCGCCTGGGCCGTGGATGCGCGGGACCGGTCCGGCCAGGGCACGCAGGCCACGTTCGACCCCTCGCTGATCGAACTGCTGCTGCCGCTGATCCACGGTGCCAGCGTGGCGCTGCCGCCACCGGGCCGGCTGCTGCCCGAGACACTGGCGGATTTCGCGCTGCGCCATGGCGTGACCTTCATGGCCTTCGTGCCGTCCACGCTCGCCCGCTTCCTCGATGCCGCTGCCGGCCGCCAAGGCCTCAAGCTGCGCGTCGCCTGCTGCGGCGGCGAGGTGCTTCCGCCCGAACTGGCCGCGCGGTTCATCGCCGTCACGGGTGGGCGGCTGTTCAACGTGTATGGGCCCACCGAAGCCACCATCTTCGCCACGGCCTGGGAGTGCGAAGCCCAACGCAGCCACGCGGCCCTGCCGATCGGACGGCCTATCGACGACACCCGCATCTACGTGCTGGACGCCGGCCTGCGTCCGTTGCCGCTCGGCGTGGCAGGGGAAATCTTCATCGGCGGTGCATCCGTCGCGCGGGGGTACCTGCACCGTCCCGAGCTGGACGCGCTGGCGTTCGTGGCCGACCCTTTCCACCCCGGCGAGCGCATGTACCGCACCGGAGACCGCGGCTGGCTGGCCAGCGACGGCCACCTGCATTTCGTCGGGCGGCTGGACCGCCAGGTTAAGCTGCGCGGCTACCGCATCGAGCTGGGCGAGATCGAGTCCGCGCTCCTGGCCATCGACGGCGTGGTGCAGGCCGCCGCCGCGCTGCGCGAGCTGCGCGGCAAGCCCGCCATCCATGCCTGGGCCCAGGCACCGGGACAAAGCGCCGAGCGCCTGCACGCGTTGCTTCGCGCGCGCCTGCCCGACTACATGCTGCCGGCCAGCATCAGCTTGCTGCCCGAACTGCCAGCCAGCAGCACCGGCAAGATCGACTATTCGAAATTGCCCGATCCGGTGGCCCAGCCCAACGGTGGTGCCCGAGCCCCGGCGAACGATGCCGAGCGTGCCCTGCTGGCGCTGTGGCAGCAGGTGCTCAAAGTGCCCGCGCTGGGGGTGCAGGACAACTTCTTCGACCTCGGCGGCGATTCGCTCGCGGCGGTCAACATGATGAGCGGCCTGGAGAAGATGATGGGCCGCCCGGTGCCGCTGTACCTGATCACCGAGCATCCCACCGTGGAGAGCCTGGCGGCCGCCTTGCAGCAGCACAGTGCCACGCCGGGCCTGCTGCTGCCGCTGGGCGGCACCGGCCGCGTGCCGCTGTATCTGGCGGCTTCGGGACATGGCGACCTGCTGCGGCTGCAGAACCTGGGCCCTGCCTTGGGCGAGGCCTGCAGCCTGTACATGCTGCAGCCTCCGCCGGACCAGCCCATCGGCACCATCGCCGAACTCGCCGAGATGTACGCCGACCGCATCCAGGCCCAGGCGCTGGCCGAGGGCTTCGACGGCGGTTGGGTGGCCGGCTTCTCGGTGGCAGGCATGGCAGCGCTGGAGACTGCGCGCCTGCTGCGCGCACGCGGCTGGCCGGTGCGTGGCCTGGTGCTGCTGGACACGACCTACCCCAGTTCCGTGCTGGGCGGCACCCGGGCCTGGCGGGCCGCCGGCTGGATGGTGCGGCACCTGCACATCCAGGACCTGACCATGAACGGCCGCCGGCTCGATGCCATGTTCAACGACCCCGGCCTCGTGAGCCAGGTCATGGCGCTGCGCGGCTACAGGCCCGAGGCGTACGACGGGCCCACGCTGCTGGTGCGCACCTCCGGGCTGCGCACCTGGGACCGCTGGCTGTTCAAGCCCTGGCGCCGGCTCCTGGGCCGGCAGCTGCGGGAGGTCGAAATCGCCGGCATGCACGGCACCATGTTCGACGAGCGGCATGTGGCCGAACTGGCCGCCGCGCTGCGCGAGCATCTGGAACTGGTCGCATGAGCGGCACCCGGCCTCCGGACGAAGCCCACGCCGTGAGCAGCGCCGGTGCCAATTCCATGGGCACGCCGCGGGGGCTGCGTGGCCGCCTCTGGGCGCTGGTGCTGGTACTGGCCCTGCTGATCGGCCTGGCGGCCGCCTGGACCTGGTCGCCCATGCGCGACTGGCTGGACGTGGACCGCATCGTGGGCGCCTTGCAGGAACTCGGCGCGTCCTTCGGCCCCGTCGCCGCGGTCGCGGGCCTGAGCCTGGCCCTGGTGCTGGCCGTGCCGCTGACCTTTCTGACCCTGGTGACTCTGGTGGCCTTCGGGCCCTGGACCGGCTTCGCGACCTGCATGGCCGGCGCTCTCGTGGGGGCCGCTGCCAGCCACGGCTTGGGTGCACTGCTGGGCCGCGAGGTCGTCCACCGCCTGGGTGGGCCGCGTGTGAAAGCTGTGAGCCAGCGCCTGGCCGACCATGGGCTGCTGGCCGTGATCGCGATCCGCATGGTGCCCGTGGCGCCGTTTGCGATCGTCAACATGGTTGCCGGTGCCTCCCACATCAGCCTGCGCAACATGGTGCTGGGCACCTTCATCGGCATGGCGCCGGGTACGCTGGTGATGGCGTTCTTTGTCGACCAGATCGTGGCGGCCTTGCGCAACCCCGGCCCTCTGACCTACGCCCTGATCGCGGGCACGCTGGTGCTGATCGTCGGTGCCGGCGTCTGCGCCCGGCGCTGGGTGCGCCGCGTGGAGGCGCAGCGCAGCGTCAGAGGATCCGGTTGAACCAGGCCAGCGACAGGCCGGCAGACACCAGCGCCAGCAGCGCACCAGCCAGCGCCAGCAGGGCCGAGATCTCGGTCTCCTTCTTCTCCACGGTCAGGCGCGAACTCAGGGTCTGGTAGACCTTGCGCAGGTTCTCGGCCGAGCCGGCGTAGAAGTACTCGGCCTGGGTGCGCGTGGCCACGGCCTTGAGCGTTTCCTCGTCCAGCCGCACACGCATCGACCAGCCCTCGAAGCCGATGGTCTCGCCATCCACGGTGCCAATGCCCACGGTGTAGACGCGCACGCCGCGGTCGGCCGCCATCTTGGCAGCCTCCAGCGTGTCCACGCCTGTGGTGCGCTGGCCGTCGGTGAGCAGGATGATGGCGGCGGAGTCGTAG
>CAJYRH010000568.1 GCA_913776795.1 uncultured Pseudorhodoferax sp.
CAAGGCCCGTCAGGCGTTGCAGGCGCATCTGCAGGATTTCCTGGGCCTGGGTATCGGACAGGCGATAGAGGCCGTCCCCGCCCATGCCGTATTCCTTTTCCAGGCCGTCCGGGCGGTAGTCATCCGCGTTGATCACGCCGCCGTCGGCCCGGGTGCGGGTCAGCATTTCGCGCACGAGTTGGCTGTCCCACGAACGGCTCATCAACTCCGCCTTGGCGACGGGCGGCGTTGGGGCGTTGCGAATGATCGCAATGAACTCGTCGATGTTGGCCAGGGCGACGGCGAGACCTTCCAACACGTGGCCGCGCTCGCGGGCCTTGCGCAGGTTGAATACCGTGCGGCGCGTGACCACTTCGCGCCGATGCTGAAGGAAGACCTCGATCAGGTCCTTCAGGTTGCACAGCTTGGGCTGGCCGTCGACCAGCGCAACCATGTTGATTCCGAAAGTGTCCTGCAGTTGCGTCTGCTTGTACAGGTTATTCAGCACTACCTCGGGCACTTCGCCACGCTTGAGTTCGATCACCAGGCGCATGCCCGACTTGTCCGACTCGTCCTGGATGTGGCTGATGCCTTCGAGCTTCTTCTCGTGCACCAGCTCGGCCATGCGCTCCTGCAGCGTCTTCTTATTGACCTGGTAGGGCAGCTCGTCGACGAGGATCGCCTGGCGCTGGCCGCGGTCGATGTCCTCGAAGTGGCACCTGGCGCGCATCACGACCTTGCCGCGGCCCGTGCGGTAGCCTTCCTTGACGCCGCTGATGCCGTAGATGATGCCCGCCGTGGGGAAGTCCGGTGCGGGCACGATCTCCATCAGCGCGTCGATGTCGGCGTCCGGGTTGCGAAGCAGGAACAGGCAGGCGTCAACCACCTCGTTCAGGTTGTGGGGCGGGATGTTGGTCGCCATGCCGACCGCGATGCCGCCCGAGCCGTTCACGAGCAGGTTGGGCAGCCGGGTGGGCAGCACCAATGGCTCTTTCTCGCTGCCGTCGTAGTTGGGGCCGAAGTCGACGGTTTCCTTGTCCAAATCGGCGAGCAGCTCGTGAGCCACTTTGGCCAAGCGGATTTCCGTGTAACGCATGGCAGCGGCGTTGTCGCCGTCGACCGATCCGAAGTTCCCCTGGCCATCCACCAGCATGTGGCGCATGGAGAAGTCCTGCGCCATTCGGACAATGGTGTCGTACACGGACTGGTCGCCATGCGGGTGGTACTTGCCGATGACGTCGCCGACGATGCGCGCCGACTTCTTGTACGGGCGATTCCAGTCGTTATTCAACTCGTGCATTGCGTACAACACACGGCGATGCACCGGCTTGAGGCCATCACGTGCATCCGGCAGGGCCCGGCCCACGATGACGCTCATCGCATAGTCGAGATAGCTCCGCCGCATCTCCTCTTCGAGACTGATCGGCAGGGTTTCTTTGGCGAATTGGGTCATGGTGTGAGCGTCAGGGAAGGCCGCGCATTTTAGGCGCCGTCATCTGTAGCGTTGTTGCAACAAACTGGCCGGTTTTGGCTTTTGTCCTACGGTCTGTGAACCGGTCGCCGAGGGGGCGTATGGCACAATCAATGCGTACGTGCTCAGTGGTGGTCACTGAAGGCGTTCCGGTTTCGCAGCGCTGCTGCGCCTTTTTCCCCCAGAGGAGAACCATGAAGAAATTGAATAAAGTGGCGATGTTGTTTGCCTCCGCAGCGCTCGCTACTGCCGCAGGTGCACAAACGGTCGACAACTGGCGTACCGCCGATGGTGCCCTGGTGTGGAAGACCGCTGACCAGTCGCTGTGCTGGCGCAATGCCAACTGGACCCCGGCGACCGCTGCCAAGGGTTGCGATGGCGCAATCGTGGCACAGGCTGCTGCCGCTCCGGCCCCTGCTCCGGCTCCGTCGGCCGCACCTGCTCCGGCTCCGGCTCCTGCCGTGGTCGCTCCGCAGCCGCCCGCAGCTACCAAGGTGACCTACGCCGCCGACGCCTTCTTCGACTTTGACAAGTCCGTGCTGAAGCCGGAAGGCCGCGCCAAGCTGGATGACCTGGTGGGCAAGATCAAGGGCATCAACCTGGAAGTCATCATCGCCGTGGGTCACACCGACTCCGTGGGTACTGATGCGTACAACCAGCGCCTGTCGGTCCGCCGCTCGGAAGCTGTGAAGGCCTACCTGGTGTCCAAAGGCATCGAACGCAATCGCGTCTACACCGAAGGCAAGGGCGAGAAGCAGCCTGTTGCCGACAACAAGACCGCCGAGGGCCGCGCCAAGAACCGTCGCGTGGAAATCGAAGTGGTTGGCACCCGCGCCAACTGATTCTCGTCAGAGAGCACCTGCAGACCCGAGGTCTGCAGGCATCAAAGCCCGCGAGTCGAACCGCGGGCTTTTTTCGTTGTGCATAGGAAACCGATGAATGCTGCCCTGAATGCCGACCCGGCCGAGCTTGCAAAGTTCTCCGAGCTCGCACACCGCTGGTGGGATCCCGAAAGTGAATTCCGCCCCTTGCACCAGATCAACCCGCTGCGGCTGAACTGGATCCTGGAGTCCGCCGTGCTAGCCGGCCGCGAGGTCGTCGACATTGGCTGCGGCGGCGGCATCCTGGCCGACAGCATGGCGCGGCGTGGCGCCAACGTGCTGGGCATTGACCTGTCCGCCAAGGCACTCAAGGTGGCGCAGCTGCACGCGCTTGAGGCCGGAACGCCCAACATCCGCTACCGCGAAGTGAGCGCCGAGGAATTGGCGGCCGAACAGCCTGCCAGCGTCGACGTGGTCACCTGTATGGAGATGCTGGAGCACGTGCCGGACCCGGCTTCGGTGGTGCGGGCCTGCGCGCAACTGGTCAAGCCAGGTGGCTGGGTGTTCTTCTCGACGCTGAACCGCAATGCCAAGTCGTTCCTGTTTGCGATCCTCGGTGCAGAGTACCTGCTGAATCTGCTGCCGCGCGGCACGCACCACTACGACAAGATGATCCGACCGAGCGAGTTGGGGCGCCACTGCCGCGGCGCCGGACTGGATCTGCAGCACAGCAGTGGCCTTGAGTACAACCCGATCACGCGACGGTATTGGCTCAGCAGCGACACGGACGTCAACTACATGCTGGCGACGCGCCGGCCGCCGGAGATGCTCCGTGGTCAGTGAATTGAAGGCCGTACTGTTCGACCTGGACGGCACGTTGGTCGACAGCGCCGGCGATCTGGGCGCGGCAGCGGACCAACTGCGCGTAGAGCGCGGCCTGCCCGCTCTCGGTCTTTCGGCCTACCGCGCGATGGCTGGCGCCGGTGCGCGCGGCATGCTGGGCGTCGCCTTCGGAATGGCGCCTGACCACCCGGACTTTCCTGCCTTGCGCGAGCAGTTCTTCCAAAACTACGAGCGCCGGCTGACAGTTCTCACGCGTCCCTTCGATGGGGTGGCCGCCCTGGTCGGAGAATTGCGCGCACGTGGCCTGCGCTGGGGTGTGGTCACGAACAAGCCGTCGCGCTTTTCCAGACCGCTAACGGCCAGTATGGCGCTGTTCGCTAGCAGCGGTGTGCTCGTGAGCGGGGACACCACGCCTCACCCCAAGCCGCATCCGGCGCCTCTGCTGGAGGCCGCCCGCATGCTGGAAGTCAACCCCGCGGCGTGCATGTATGTGGGTGATGACGCGCGCGACATCGTTGCGGGTCGCGCCGCCGGCATGACCACCGTGGCGGCCTGCTACGGCTACCTGGGGCCGGTCGATACGGCGCAGTGGGGGGCTGACGCAGCCATCCAGACGCCTTTGGGCCTCTTGCCGGTGCTGGATCTTGCAATGTCGGCAAGTAGCCTAAAATAGGTTGCTCTGGGGCTGCATTGGTTTCGACGTGGGTTCGGAATCGCTGTGGTGCATGTCGAGCTGAATGCGCTCGTTAAACAGATTCAAACAAACTAACTGCAAACGACGAACGTTTCGCACTCGCTGCTTAATTGCCAGTGAGCTTTACAACAGCAGGCCGATGGGCTGGGCAAGGGGTTCTTGACGCAAGTTGAGCGCTCCCGGCTGTAAAGATAATTTCATCGGCTGGCTCCGGACCGGGTACCTTGGTCGGGGGCGAGACAATAGGGTACTGGCGTCCTGTGTAGCGTGCGGCTGCGCGGCACAGGAGGCGAGACTCAAA
>CAJYRH010000569.1 GCA_913776795.1 uncultured Pseudorhodoferax sp.
CGCCGGGGCCGATCTTGGTCGGCGCGCCGCCGGGCACAGGGCCAGTGATGCCCATGATGCCGCCCATGGCCTGCGCCACCGGGTCGTAGGCCGGCCAGTGGGCGTAAGGGCTGGCGCCGCTGCGTGGGTCGCCGAAGCCGCGCAGCGCGGCGTAGACCAGGCGCGGGTTGTGTTCGCGCAGCGTCTCGTAGGACAGGCCCAGCCGTTCCATCACGCCGGCGCGGTAGTTCTCCACCAGCACATCGGCCTGGGTGACGAGCTTCAACAAAGCGGCCTTGCCGGCCGGCGTCTTGAGGTCCAGCGTCAACGATTCCTTGTTGCGGTTGATCGATGCGAAGTAGGCGCCGAAGCCGCCGCCGTCCATGCGCAGGGCGCCCTGCAGGTGCGGGCCGTTGCGGCGCGTGGCATCGCCGCCCGGTGGCTCGATCTTGACCACGCGCGCGCCCTGGTCGGCCAGCATCATGGTGGCGTAGGGACCGGCCAGCATGCGCGTGAGGTCCAGCACCACCAGTCCGTCGAGCGCGCCCGTCATCGGTCGGCCCAGTGGCTCTTGCGCTTGAGCAGCACGCTGCGCTCGGCCTGCACGCAGAGCTTGTCGTCCTGGTTGATGCCGTAGTGGCGAAAGCGCACCACGCCGGCATCGGGCCGGTCGGCGTCTTCCTGCGCCAGCACCTCGCTGAAGGCGTACAGCGTGTCTCCATGGAACACCGGGTGCGACAGGCGGATCTGGTCCAGCGCCAGTTCGCGCAGGCAGTGCTCGGCCGTGTCCTGCGCCGCCAGGCCCAGCACCATGGACAGGTTGATGCCGCCGAACACCACGCGCTGCGCGAAGATGCCGCCAGCGGCCTGCCGCATGGCGTGTTCGTTGAAATGGCCTTCGGCCGTGTTCATCACCATGTTGGTGATGAGCACGTTGTCCATCTCGGTCACGGTCTTGCCGCGCGCGTGGCGGATCAGGCGGCCGGGCGTGAAGTCCTCGAACCAGTTGTCGGCGCTGCACAGTGCGGCGGTGTTCACAGGGGTACCTTCGGCTTCGCCTGCGGTGCGAGCCTGCTTGGGGCGGTCCGGCGCGGCGCTCATGCAACCTCCCGCTTGGCTTGCTTCTCGAAGGCGCGCGCCGCGATCATGGCCTCGACCTCGGACTTGCCGAGCAGGTGCGTGGCGATGATGCGCTGCTGGATCTCCGAGGTGCCCTCGAAGATCTTGGTCAGCCGCGCGTCGCGCCAGTAGCGCTCCACCGCGAACAGCCGGGTGTAGCCGGCGCCGCCGAAGATCTGCAGCGCCTCGGAGGTCACGCGCTCGGCCATCTCCGAGGCGAAATACTTGGCCATGGAGGCCTCCTTGTCGCAGCGCCGGCCGCTGTCGAGTTCGCTGCAGACGAAGTGCATGAGCTGGCGCGCGGCCTCGATCTCGGTGGCCATGGTCGCGAGCTTGAAGCGGATGGCCTGGTACTCGGCGATCGGCATGCCAAACTGCTTGCGCTCCAGCGCGTAGGCGGTGGCGTCTTCCAGCGCGCCCTGGGCCAGGCCGATCGCGCGCGCAGCGGTGTGGGCGCGCGCGCCCTCCAGGCCCTTGGTCATCAGCAGGAAGGCCTTGCCTTCCTCGCCGATCAGGCCGGAGGCCGGCACGCGCAGGCCGTCCAGCGCGAGCTCGTAGGTCTTCCAGCCGAAGTAGCCGATCTTGGGGATGGGCGCGCCCGTCATGCCCTTGGGAAAGCCGCCGCGCTCCTTCTCGATCAGGAAGCACGACAGGCCCAGGTGGCGCTTGTCGGCGCTGGGCGGCGGCGCGGTGCGCGCGAAGAGCGTGATGTAGTCGGCGCCGTCGGCGAAGGTGCACCAGTACTTGTTGCCGGTCAGCACCCAGTCGTCGCCGTCGCGCACGGCGCGGCAGGAGATCGAGGCCAGGTCGGAGCCCGTGTCGGGCTCGGACAGCGCGCTGGCGTTCAGGAATTCGCCGCGCACCACGCGCGGCAGGTAGCGCTGGCGCATGGCCTCGGGCATGGCCGATTTGATCCAGCCGCCCTGGGCGCGCGCCACGATGGAGGCCACCGACATCCAGCCGCGCGCGAGCTGCTCGCAGATCAGGCAGTACTCGAAGTAGCCCAGGCCCAGGCCGCCGTACTCCTCGGGGACCATGATGCCGAAGTAGCCCATGTCGGCCATCTTCTGGCGCAGCGCCATCGGGATCTCGCCGTCCGGGCCGTCGAGCTGGTTGGCGATGGGCAGCACCTCCTTCATCGTGAATTCGCGGGCGGCGTCGCGGATCATGCGGCGCTCGTCGGTCATGTAGCCTTGTCCGTCGTGAGACATCGTTCAGTTCCTTGTTCTGACCAGGTTGGAGCGCTGGAAGGTGATGACGTCCAGGCCGTGCTGGTTCGCGCCCGTGGTGTGCCAGGTGACGATGCCGTAGCCGGGCCGGCTGGCCAGCCGCGCGGCCAGCACCTCCGAGCGCGCGTACAGCGTGTCGCCGGGGTAGACGTCGACGAGGTAGCGCAATGCATCCACGCCGAGGAAGGGGCCGCCGCCTTCGGACAGGTCCTCGACCGACAGGCCGAACACGGTGTTGAACACCAGCAGCGGATTGACTGGCACCGTGCGGTGGCCATGCGCCTGGGCATAGGCCTCGTTGGTGTAGTGCGGGTTGTAGTGCAGCGTCAACGTGGAGAACAGCGTGTTGTCCGCGGCCGTGACGGTGCGGCCCCAGTGGGGCGCGAAGCGCCGGCCGGGTTCGAAGTCCTCGTAGCGGTTGCCGCGCGGGCGCAGCTGGGCCTGGGCGTGCAGCCGGGCGACGGTCTCGTCGTTGGAAGTCATGCGATGGCGTGCAGGAGTGGTTGGAGGGAAGGGGCCGCGCGCAGCGTGCGCACGGCATCCAGCATCTGAGCGAAGCGCGCGGCGCCCAGCACCGGGGTGGCGATGGCGCCAGCCTTGGCCGCGAGGCGTTCCCATTGGGCGGGCAGGTCGGTGGCCGGAACGGCGACGTTGGCGGACTGGTGCAGCCGGCGGCCGTCGCGGGTCAGCAGTTCAACCTGGGCGGTGTTGCGGTCCTCC
>CAJYRH010000570.1 GCA_913776795.1 uncultured Pseudorhodoferax sp.
CGGAGGCGCTGATCGCCACGGCGCAGAAGCACCACTGCGACCTGATCGTGATGGCATCGCATGGCCGGCGCGGTGGCAGCCGGCTGCTGCTGGGCAGCGAGACCCAGCATGTGCTGACGCACTCGCACATCCCGGTGCTGGTGCTGCGTTGAACTGCGCGCCGCTGCCGGCGCCGCCGCGACGGCGGCATGGCCGGCAGCAGGGCGGCGCAGCCTCACTGCGCCAGGAAACCCCCGTCCACCGCGAGTACGTGGCCCGTGACCATCGATGCCGCGGGGCTGGCCAGGAACAGCACGGCATGCGCCACCTCGTCCGGCTCGGCCAGGCGGCGCAGCGGCGTGACGGCGCGGATGCGGTCCATCAGTTCGGGCATCGACTCCAACTGGCCGATGAAGCCGGTGCGAGTCCAGGTCGGCGCCACCGCGTTCACGCGGATGCCGCGCTCTGCCCATTCCACAGCCAGCGCGCGCGTCATGTTCACGAGCCCGCCCTTGGTGGTCTGGTAGGAGATGTTGGGGTACAAGCCGCCACCCGACATCCCCATGATGGACGCCATGTTGACCACGGCGCCGCTGCCCTGCGGCATGTGGCGGGCGGCCTCGCGCGCGCAGACGAAGGCGCCCGTCAGGTTCACCGCGACGACCTGGTTCCATTCGTCCATGGCCAGGTCCTGCGTGGACTTGCGGATCGCCGTGCCGGCGTTGTTCACCAGGATGTCGATGCGACCCGCCTGCTGCGCGATGCTGCCGAAGACCGCTGCCACCGCGCCCGCGTCCGCCACGTCCAGGCCGAAGCCCAGCGCGCCTGCCGTGTCGGCGGCCACGCCGGCAGCCGCCTGCGCATCGCGATCGACCACCACCACGCGCGCGCCGGCGGCTGCCAGCAGCCGCACGCAGGCCAGGCCGATGCCGTTGGCACCGCCGGTCACCACAGCCACCTGGCCGTCCACGCGGAATCGATCGAGGCTGGCGGGCGCAGTCATCGCAGGTCCTTGTCTCTGGTCTCTGAACTGGCGGCGATGATAGCGACGCAACTGCGAGACCTGCGCGTCAGGCCGCTTGTGGCAGCGACGGCGCGATGTGGCGCATGGCGCGCTCGACGTGGTCTTCCTTCTCGCCGACCGGTGCCACGTAGTGCATGGCCTCGCGCGCGGCATCCTCACCCTGAAGCCGCGCGATGAGCCAGCAGGCCAGGTACTGCGATGCGAGGCAGCCGCCAGCCGTCGCGACGTTGCCGCGTGCCACGAAAGGCTGCTCCAGCACGGCGACGCCGGCCTCCTGCACCCAGGGCCTGGTGGTCAGGTCGGTACAGGCCGGCACGCCCTGCAGCAGGCCCAGGCGCGCCAGCACCAGCGTGCCCGAGCATTGGGCCGCCAGCAGCTGGCGCGCCGGGTCCAGCCGCAGCTGCGCCATCAGCGCGGCATCGGCCACCACCTCCCGGGTGCGCAGCCCACTGCCCACGACGACCGCATCGGCCGCACAGGCCTCCTGCAGCGTGGCCTGGGCGTGCAGCACGACGCCGTTCATCGAGCGCACGGTGGGGGTGGGGCTGGCGATGGACACGCGCCAGCCCGGCACCTTGATGCGGTTCAGGATGCCGAGCGCGATCAGCGAGTCGAGTTCGTTGAAGCCGTCGAAGGTGAGGATGGCGATGTGCATGGTGGGGTCGGGCTGGTGGAGCGCCATTGTCTCCGTATCCGGTGGCGCCGGCCCGCACGATGCAGGGACGACAGGCTTGACGCCGCGCACGGGCCTGGCCAGCGGGCTGGCGTACCGTCTGGCCACCTTCCTCTTCGCGAAATCCACCGCCATGTCCACGCCCCGCACCATGCTCATGCACATGCATGAAACAGCACAGCGTCCAGGGCGCGCAATGCGTGGGCATCCCGCCGCTGCCCGGGACGATGGTGTCCCCTGTGCGCGGGCCTGGCAAGGTGATGGCCTGGCCGCGCGCAGTGGCAGGCCGGCCCCAGGTCAGCAGAGCCGGCGCCCGCTCAGCAGAAGAGCCCCTTGTGCTGCTCGCGCAGCAGGTTCTTCTGCACCTTGCCCATGGTGTTGCGCGGCAGGCTGTCCACCACGAAGGCCCGCTTGGGGATCTTGAAGTTGGCCAGCTGCTGCCGGAGCGCCGCCAGCAGCGCCTCGCCATCGAGCACGGCACCTGGCTTGCCGATCAGCACGGCCACGCCGACCTCGCCGAAGTCCGGGTGCGGCACCCCGACCACGGCGCTTTCGGCCACGCCTGGCATCTCGTTCAGGAAGCCCTCGATCTCGGCCGGGTAGACGTTGTAGCCGCCGCTGATGATGAGGTCCTTGCTGCGGCCCACGATGGTCACGTAGCCGGCGGCGTCGACACGACCGACGTCGCCCGTCTTGAAGAAGCCGTCGGCCGTGAACTCCTCGGCCGTCTTCTCCGGCATGCGCCAGTAGCCCTGGAACACGTTGGGGCCGCGCACCTGGATGCCGCCGATCTCACCGGATGGAACCGCCTGGCCGGCGTCGTCGACCACGCGCAGGTCCACGCCCGGCAGCGGGAAACCCACGGTGCCGCCGCGGCGCTCGCCGTCCTGCGGGCGGTAGGGGTTGGACCTGCGCGTGGTCGACGACGCCGGCCAGGCGGTTCCATCCGGTGAGATCGGCGGCATCCAGG
>CAJYRH010000571.1 GCA_913776795.1 uncultured Pseudorhodoferax sp.
GGCCAGATGGCGCTGCCGGGTGCCAGACCCCATGTGGCGAGCGCCGCCTGCGCCCCATCGCGCCACGCCCAGGCCGCGGCGGCGGCTGCCAGCACCCAGAGCATCCACAGGCCGCTCAGCCGGTCCAGCAGCACCGACAGCCCGGCGGGGAGCGTCTCCATGCCGCCGCTGCGCAACGCGACGGCGCGGAACACGTCCCCGCCGACCACGGCGCCGGGCAGCAGGGTGCCCAGGGCCATGGCCTGGAAGTACAGGCGCAGCGCGCGCGCCAGCGCCAGGGCGTGGCCCAGCCAGCGCACCAACGAGCGCCAGCGCCAGGCCGAAACGACGTTGGAGGCCACGGAGCAGGCCAGCGCCGCCAGCAGCCAGCCGGGACGGGCCTGGCGCAGCTGCTGCAGCACACCCTGCAGATCGACGAACCACAGGACGCCCAGCAGCAGCAGGGGCGCCAGCACGAGACGCCACCAGGTCATGGAGCGCCGACGTTGCGCATGGCCCCGCGGGAATGCTTCATGGTTCCCGCAGGTGGTACTGCTGGCCGCCGCCGCGCTCGTAGTAGATGCGCATCATGACCTCGCCGATCAGGCCGGCCACCACCAGCTGCAGGCCGACCAGCACCAGCATCACACCGGCCAGCAGCAGCGGGCGGCCGCCGACGGCCTCGCCAGTCAGCTTGAGCACGACCATCCAGGCCAGGATGCCCAGGCCCGGCGTGGCCAGCCACAGGCCCAGCCCGCCGAAGGCGTGCAGGGGCCGCTGCCGGTAGCGCAGGAAGAACAGCACCAGCACCAGGTCCAGCACGACACGGAAGGTGCGGTCGATGCCGTACTTGGACTGGCCTTTGGCGCGTGCATGGTGGCGCACCGGCACTTCGGCGATGCGCGCGCCAGCGTCGTGCGCCAGCAGCGGCAGGAAGCGGTGCAGCTCGCCGTACAGCCGGATGCGGTCGACGATGGGGCGGCGGTAGGCCTTCAACGCGCAGCCGTAGTCGTGCAGCTTTAGGCCCGTGCTGCGCGAGATCAGCCGGTTGGCCAGCATCGACGGCAGGCGGCGCGACAGGGCCTTGTCCTGCCGCTGCTGGCGCCAGCCCGACAGCGCATCGAGTTCGGGCTCGGCGTCCAGGCGGTCAAGCAGGGCCGGGATGTCCAGCGGGTCGTTCTGCAGGTCGGCGTCCAGCGTGACCACGTAGCGGCCGCGTACGCGGTCGAAGCCGGCCTGCAGCGCGCAGGACTGGCCGTAGTTGCGCGCCAGGCAGACCGGGCGCAGCCAGGGCCGGTCCTTTGCCAGCGTGCGCAGCAGCGCGGGTGAGCCGTCGCGCGAGCCGTCGTCCACGGCGAGGAGTTCGAAGCTGCGCCCGCTGGCCTGCATGGCCTCACCGACGCGCTGGACGAGGTCGGGCAGGCTTTCGGCCTCGTTGAACATGGGGATGACGATGGAGACCTCCGGCGGCGGCGCCTCGGGCACCGGCTGCAGGAGCGGGGTTTCGGTCTGGAGCATGCTGGACATGGGGGAGGGCGGCGGATTGTCCCGGCACACGCGCACGGCGGCGCTTTGGCCGTTCGAGGTGGCAGTGCCTTCAGAAAAGCTTAAGAATGTGCCCCCAGTATCGCGCGCGACCTGACCTTGCCCCGCCCATCCTCCCATTCCATGCCTGCCGATTCGCCAGCGCTCGCCCGCCCGTCCTCGTTCGCCCCGCTGTCGTCCGTGCCGGACTGGGCCTGGCTGCTGCTGTATTTCGCCGCCCATGTGCTGGGCCGCACGCTGGTCTCGCCGGCGCTGGAGCTGGACGAGGCCGAGCAGGCGCTGTGGACCCAGCAGCTGCAGTGGGGCTATGGCGCCCAGCCGCCGCTCTACACCTGGCTGCAGTGGGGGGTGTTCCAGCTGCTCGGGGTGTCGGTGTTCTCGCTGTCGCTGCTCAAGAACGCGCTGCTGGCGCTGGCCTATGTCAGCGTCTGGTGGGCTGCCCGCATGGTGGTGCCGGGCGCGCTGGCGGCGGTGGCCGCGGCCAGCATGCTGCTGCTGCCGCAGATCGGCTGGGAGTCTTCGCGCGACCTCACGCATTCGGTCGTGCTGACCGCCATGTCGGCGGCCACGCTGGCAGTGGCCATCGCACTGCTGCAGCGGCCACGGCCTGCGCTGTACCTGCTCCTGGGCGTGGTCGTGGCGATGGGGCTGCTGTCCAAGTACAGCTATGCGGGCTTCCTGGGCGTGCTGCTGCTGGCCCTGGCGTGCGGGGCCGACACGCGTGCGCTGCTGATGAACCGGTGGACGCTGGCTGCTGCGGTGCTGGCGGCCCTGCTGGTCCTGCCGCATGCGCTGTGGCTGCTGCAGCATTGGGAGCTGGCCACCTCGTCCACGGCCGACAAGCTGGCCGTGGGCGCTGCCATGGGCCGCGCCCAGGGCATGGCGCGCGGGCTGTGGACGCTGCTGCTCGCCCTGCTGGCGTTCGGCGGCCTGTGGGCGCTGGTGATGGGGCTGCTCTTCGGCCGCGGTGCGTTGCAGGCCTGGTCGCGCTGGTGGCAGCCAGCACCCGCCCCGGCGCCCGGCGCCAGCTGGAGCGTGCCGGCGCTGTGGCGGCGCTACTTCATGGTGTTGGGGCTGCTGTTCCTGGCGATGGTCGTGTTCGGCGGCGTCACGCGGTTCAAGGACCGCTGGATGATGC
>CAJYRH010000572.1 GCA_913776795.1 uncultured Pseudorhodoferax sp.
ACTGCTCCGGCGCGGCCGAAGATGCCGGTTCGCCCGGGGCGGGCGGCAGCGTGGCGTCGGGAACGACGCGGCTTTCGGCGTCGATGACCATGTCGTCGTCGTGCCGTCGCGGCGGGGCGGCCGGACCACCCAGCCCGGCATCGCGCAAGGTCCGCTGGATCAACTCCGTGGCCGCCTGCAACTGGCCGCCCTGCGTCAGCCGTGTGGCCTCGCCGAACAGATCGGTGAAGGGATTCTTCATGGTGGGTGTTCTCAGGTGATGCGTCCGGCCAGTGCGGCGCGGACGGCTGGGCTCGCATGCAATGCGCCCAGTACGGTGATGGATTCGATGGTCTCCGCCGCAAGTTCTGCTGGCACATCGGGCGCGATGCTGGCAAGGCCCAGCACCCTGATCTGCAGTTTCTCGCCCGCTGCCCGGGCCCGCGTGAGGTCGGCCACCGAGAACTGCTGTAGTCCAAGCACCAGCATCTTGCGGGCGACGACCTGGCGCAGCGCGTCGCCGTGCGTGGCCAGCTGGTTGCGGATGGCGGTGCGGATGAGATCGCTGCGGTTGGCGTAGAAGCCTTCGGCGACGAGCAGGTCGATCTGGCCCAGGTCGACGTAACCCAGGTTGATGGTCAGCTTCTCGGATTCGCTGACGCGTGGAATGGAAACGGTGGTCGCCATGAAACATCCTCCTGCCATCCACATGGATGGCATTCGGATGGTTTCAAGGGGTAGGCGCCGCAATCAGTCCGTTGACGCGTCCAAGGCCAGCCGTTGCGCCCGCGCGGTGCGGCCGCGCTGGTCATGCACCACGTACAGTCCGGAGTACACCAGCATCGCGATGCCGCACCAGGCCCAGGGATCCGGCACGTCGCCCCACACCACATACCCCAGCAGCACGGCGAACAACAAGGCCGAATAGCGAAACGGCGCCGTGAGCGACACCTCGCCCTGGCGCATGCACTGGATGATGAAGAAATACCCGGCCACGAGGAACACCGCGGCTGCGCCGAGCCAGGCCAGCTGCCCCACCGTGAACGTCCGCCACCCCTGGACCAGTGACAGGGCACCAGCCAGCAGCGTGACGGCCAACGCCGTCGACAAGGTGACGACGATGGACGGAATGGCAGGGTCGATGCGCCGCGTCAGCAGGTCGCGCGTGGCGTGGAACAGCGTGCCCGCCAGGCACAGCAGCGCCCAGGCGTTGAATCCGTCGCCGGCCGGCTGCACCACGCACAGCACGCCGGCGAATCCCACGGCCACCGCGAGCCAGCGTGCGGCGCCCGGGCGCTCCTTGAGGAACCAGACCGCGAACACCACCATGAAGAGCGGCGCAGCGAGGTTGATGGCGGTGGCATTGCCCAGCGGCAGGTGGAACAGCGAGACCAGGTACATCACCGTGGCGCAGGCATCGACTGCGGCGCGGCCCGCCACCCGCGGCTGCACCACATGCCGCAGCTGCGCGCCGGCGCCCAGCAGCAGCGCCATCCCCAGCACCAGCAGCGAGGCGAGGGCACCGCGCAGGAAGATCAGCTGTGCCGAGGGCATGGCCTCGCTCACGTGCTTGACGATGGCGTCGTTGACGACGAAGCCCCCCATCGCACCCACCATCATCCAGATGCCGCGTCGGTTGGCGGCGGCGTCGGTCGGAGGGTCGAAATGCACGGCGCGGTTTATACCGCGCTCTTGTGGCGTTCGATGCAGGTGTCCAGCACGTCGCCACCGGGCCGCTGCCACCAGTCGAGTTCCGAGAAGATCTCGACCTCGGCGAACCCCGCGAAGCCGGCCTGCTCGACCCAGCCGCGGATCTTTTTCAGCTCGACCACGCCATCGCCCATCATGCCGCGGTCGTTCAGCAGGTCGCGCGTGGGCGTGAGCCAGTCGCACACGTGGTAGGCCAGGAGGCGCGTGTGCTTCGCGTCGCCGGCGCGGGCGATCTGCTGCTCGAGCTTGGGATCCCACCAGCAGTGGTAGACGTCCATGGCCACGCCCAGCATGCCGGTCTGGTCGGGGTCGAGCGCGTCGCACAGGTCGAGCGCGTGCTCCAGCGTGTTGATGCAGGCACGCTCGGCGGCCTGCATGGGATGCAGCGGCTCGATGGCCAGCGGCATGCCGACCTCGCGCGCGTATTCGAGCGAGGCGGCGATGCCGTCGCGCACTTCGTTGCGGGCGCGCGCAATGTCGGTGTACTGGGGCTTGCCCGAGAGCGCGCCGGGCAGCGAACCGACGACCAGCACGAGACAGGCTGCTTCCAGCGTCTTGGCCTCGTCGATGGCCCGGCGGTTGTCGTCCAGCGCGGCGGCCAATCCGGCCCGGTCGGCCGCGGGATAGAAGCCGCCGCGGCAGTAGCCCGACAGCTGCATGCCGTGTTCCTTCAGCTGGCGGCGCGTGGCCTCCAGCCCCGCCGCCGCCACCTGGTCGCGCCAGGGGCTGATCGCGCGGATGCCGCGGCGCGCGCACTCGTCGATGGTCTGCGGCAGCTGCCACTGCTTGCGCACGGTGGCGGTGTTCATGGACAGCCATTCGTGGCTGGAAGAGAAATCGCGCATGGGGTGGCGGGTCAGGAGGAGGAAGGGGGAACGCGTTCGCGGCGCAGCTGGCGCACGATCGCAGCGTTGTCGAGGTCACCGTCGCCGGCGGCGACGGCGGACCGCATCAGCCGGGCGTGCACGCCGGACAGCGGGAGGTCCTGGCCGTGGGCTGCCGCGGCCGCCAGCATCAGGTTCACGTCCTTGAGGTGCTGGCGGATGCGCGACTGGGGTTCGAAGCGCTCCTCGACCATCATGCGGCCCTTGGCCTCGGCCGCGCCCGAGCGCGCAGGCGTGGCCAGCACGAGTTCGAGGAAGGCGGCGGGCGCGATGCCCAGCCGTTCGGCGAAGACCATGCCTTCGGCCAGCACCGCGCGGTTCAGGCCCAGCACGAGGTTGGTGGCGAGCTTGGCGCGTGCGCCCATGCCGGAGGCGCCCACGTGCACGCGGGTGGCGGCGATGCAGTCGAGCAGCGGCACGGCGCGCGCCAGGGTGGCTGCATCGGTACCGACCAGCATGGTGGCCTGGCCGGCCGCGATCTGGTCGCTGGAGCCGGACAGCGGCGCTTCGACGAAGCCCAGGCCGCGCGTGGCGAGGCGGCCTGAGAGGGCTTGCAGCTGGTCCGGGTCACCGGTGGAGCAATCGATGAGCAGCTGCGTGCGCGGTGCCGTGGTGGACAGCAGGCCCGTCGCGCCCTCCACGCTGTCGATGACACCGGCCGTGTCGAACACGGCCAGGACCACCTGGTCGCAGCGTTCGCCGAGCGTGCGCGCGCTGTCGGCCGCTTCGAAGCCCTGGGCCGCGAAGGCAGTGCGCGCCTCGGGCCGGATGTCGTGGCCCAGAACGGACCTGCCAGCCGCGCGCAGGCGCTGGGCGATGGCCTGGCCCACGAGGCCCAGGCCGATCAGGCCGACCGGAGCGTCGGTCATAGGGATGCCCCGCCGCAGACGCGGATGTCCTGGCCCGTGATGGGCGCCGCCGCGGGCGAGAGGAGGAAACCCACGAGCGCGGCGATCTCGTCGGGCTCGATGAGCCGGCCCATCGGCGGCAGCTTGGGTCGTTCGGTCTGGCGCGCCGGATCGTCCAGCATGCCGGTGCGGGTGGCGGCCGGCGAGACCACGTTGACGGTGACGCCCCGGGCCACGACCTCGGCCGCCCAGCTGCGTGCGAGGGCCAGCATGGCGGCCTTGGTGGCGGCGTACTGGCTGCGGCCGGCCATGCCGCTGGCCACGCGGCTGCCGATCAGCACCACGCGGCCGCGGCCGGCATCGGCCATGGCGGGCAGCAGGATGTTGGCGATGCGGCTCAGCGCGTCCACGTGCAGCTGCCACATGCGGGCGCCGTCCTCGGGCTGCAGGCGGCCCAGCGGTGCCACGCGCAGCACGCCTGCCGCGTGGACGAAGGCCTGTACCCCCACCGCGGCACGGGCTGCGGTTTCGGTGGCGATGCCGTCGGCCAGGTCCACCTGCACATGCTGGTAGTCGGCATGGCCGATGGTGCCTGGCGCACGGTCCATGCCCGTCACGGCCCAGCCTTGCGCAAGCAGGGTGTGGGCGATCGCCGCGCCGATGCCGGCACTGCTGCCGGTCACGACCGCGCGGGCCCCACGCAACTCACTCGGGCCGGATGTTGGCATCGGCAATCGTCTTGAATGCGCGCGCCGTGTCGTCCTTCTGGAAGCGCGCGAACTCGTCGGGCGTGCCGCCGCCGAGCAGGATGCCCTGCGAGGTCAGCCGCTCCTTCATCTCGCCGGCCAGGGCCTTGTTGACCTCGGCATTGAGCTTGGCCGTCACCTCGGCCGGCAGCTTCGCGGGGCCCCACAGGCCGTACCAGCTGTAGAACTCGTAGCCGGGGATGGTCTCGCCCACCGTGGGCACCTCCGGCAGCGTGGGCAGCCGCGTCTTGGAGGTCACGGCGATGATCTTGAGCATGCCGCTCTTGTAGAACGAGGTTGCGCCAAGCACCGGGTCGACGAAGCCGGCGATCTGCCCGCCCACGAGGTCCTGGTAGGCCGGCGCAGAGCCCTTGTAGGGCACGATTTGCAGGTTCAGGCCCGCGCTGCTCTTGATGAGCTCGGTCGAGAAATGACCGGCCGAGGCGATCGAGCCGACCGCGAAGCTGAGCTTGCCGGGGTTGGCCTTGGCGTGGCTGATCAGCGACTTGACGTCGGTGATCGGCAGGTCCTTGTTGACCGAGACAGACAGCGGCGCCTTGGCCACGAGGGCGATCGGCGTGAAGTCGGTGAGCGGGTCGTAG
>CAJYRH010000573.1 GCA_913776795.1 uncultured Pseudorhodoferax sp.
CGATCCACCACCTGGAATGGGCCGAAAGCCCCGACTGGGCCTACGGCGGCGGGCTGTACCACATCCAGGCCGACTACCGGCTCATGGTCGACAACCTGATGGACCTCACGCACGAGACCTACGTGCATGCCACCAGCATCGGCCAAAAGGAGATCGACGAGACGCCGGTCACGACCAAGGTGGAGAACGGCCAGGTCGTCACGAGCCGGTTCATGGACAACGTGATGGCCCCGCCCTTCTGGCGCGCCAACCTGCGCGGCAACCACCTCCCCGACGACCAGCCCGTGGACCGCTGGCAGGTCTGCCGCTTCACGCCGCCCAGCCACATCATGATCGAGGTGGGCGTGGCGCTGGCGGGCCAGGGCGGCTACCACGCGCCCGCGGACCAGAAGGTCTACAGCATCGTGGTGGACTTCATCACGCCGGAGACCGAGACCTCGCACTGGTATTTCTGGGGCATGGCGCGCAACTTCAACGTGAAGGACAAGGCGCTCACGGCGCAGATCCGCGAAGGCCAGGCCAAGGTCTTCGCCGAGGACATGGCCGTACTGGAGGCGCAGCAGAAGAACCTGTCGCTGCACCCGGCCCGCCGGCTGCTGATGCTCAACATCGACGCGGGCGGCGTGCAGTCGCGCAAGCTGCTCGACAAGATGATCGCGGCCGAGCAGGCGGCTGCCGCGCCCGAGAAGCAGGCAGCCTGAGATGGACCAGCTCACCGTCAAGGTCCTGCGCAAGACGCAGGAGGCGCAGGACATCGCCAGCTTCGAACTCGCGCGCGTGGACGGCGGCCCGCTGCCGGCCTTCAGCGCGGGCTCGCACATCGACGTGCAGATCCCGGGTGGACTGACCCGCCAATACTCGCTGTGCAACGACGACCAGGAGTCGCACCGTTACCGCATCGCCGTGCTGCGCGACCCGGCGACGCGCGGCGGCTCGCAGGGCATGCACGAGCGGGTGCGGGAAGGCGATGTGCTGACCATCAGCACGCCGCGCAACCACTTCCCGCTGGTGCGCGCCGAGCGCACGCTGCTGCTGGCCGGCGGCATCGGCGTCACGCCGCTGCTGTGCATGGCGCAGCGCCTGGCGACGATGGGGGCCGACTTCGAACTGCACTACTGCGCGCGCTCGGCCGGGCGCACGGCCTTTCGCGCCGAGATCGCCGCCGCGCCATGGGCCGCCCACGCGCACTTCCATTTCGACGATGGAGATGCCGGGCAGAGGCTCGACGCCGCGGGCCTGCTCGCAGCGCCTGCGCCTGGCGCACACGTGTATGTCTGCGGGCCGACCGGCTTCATCGACCATGTGGTGGGGACGGCCGCCGCACAGGGCTGGGACAAGGCCAACGTGCACCTCGAATACTTCGGCGCCGCCCCCCACGACACCACGGGCGACGGCAGCTTCGCCGTGCGCATCGCCAGCAGTGGCCAGACCTACACCGTGGCCAAGGACCAGAGCGTGGTGCAGGCGCTGCTGCCACACGGCATCGAGATCATGACCTCCTGCGAGCAAGGGGTCTGCGGCACCTGCATCACGCGCGTGCTCGAAGGCGAGTGCGACCACCGCGACCTGTACTTCAGCGACGAAGAGAAGGCCGCGAACGACCAGTTCACGCCGTGCTGCTCGCGTGCGAAGAGCGCGGTGCTGGTGCTGGACCTGTGATCGGCCGCCCGGGCGCTCAACGCCCCCAATGCAGCACCAGGGGATCGAGCCGCCGGGCCGTCTCCAGCAGTCCCTTGCGCACCTCGGGGTGCATGGCCGGCCAGGGGCTGCGCGGGAGGTCGCATGCGATGACCCCACCCTCGCGCATCAAGGCCTTGGCGGCCAGGAAGCCGGCTTGCCGGTTCTCGTAGTTGATCAGCGGCAGCCAGCGCATGTAGGCTGCGATGGCGGCTTCGCGGTCGCCCGCCGCATACGGGTCCATGACCTGCCGGATGCCGTCGGGGTAGCCGCCGCCCGTCATTGCGCCGGTCGCGCCAGCGTCCAGGTCCGGAATCAGCGTGATGGCCTCCTCGCCATCCCAAGGCCCTTCGATGGCATCGCCGCCCAGGCGGATGAGCTCGCGCAGCTTGCTCGCGGCGCCGGCCGTCTCGATCTTGAAGTAGCGCAGATGCTCGATCTGCTGCGCCATGCGCGCGAGGAAGGCGGCCGACATCGGCGTGCCCGCGGCCGGCGCGTCCTGCACCATGATGGGAATGTCGATCGCGTCCGACAGCGTGGCGTAGAAGCCGTGGATCTGCGGCTCGCCGACGCGGAAGGTGGCACCGTGGTAGGGCGGCATCACCATGACCATGGCTGCGCCCATGTCCTGGGCGCGGCGGCTTCGCTCGGTGCAGACCTTGATGGAGAAATGCGTGGTCGTCACGACCACGGGCACGCGGCCAGCCACATGTTCGAGCACCGTGCGCGTCAGCACTTCGCGCTCGTCGTCGGCGAGCAGGAACTGCTCGGAAAAGTTGGCGAGGATGGCCAGACCATGCGATCCCGCATCGATCATGAAATCGACGCAGCGCTTCTGGCTGGCCAGGTCCAGGCTGCCGTCTTCGTGGAAGGTGGTCGGGACGACCGGAAAGACGCCCTGGTAGCGGGCCTTGCGGGGAAAGGTCATGGTGTTGTCTCCGATGCATTGGCGGTGGCGGGCATGCCGATCATGCACCGCAGGGACCGATGCGCCCGGCCCCGTGCAGGCCCGAGGCGCAACGTACACTGCGCCCGCACCGCCACCCCCGCCGGGCGCCGCCCGACCGAAGCTTTGTTCACAACGGAGACGCCATGAGCCACGCCTTGCCCGCCCGCTACGACCACGTCGGCAGCTTCCTGCGGCCCGCCTACCTGCTGGAGGCCCGCGAACAGAAAGCCGCAGGACAGATCACCCCCGACCAGCTGCGCCGGGTCGAAGACCGGGCCATCGCCGAGATCGTGCAGTTCCAGCAGGATGTGGGCCTCAAGAGCATCACCGACGGCGAGTTTCGCCGCACCTACTTCCACATCGACTTCCTCGAACAGCTGGGCGGGGTGAAGACCGACATCCCGGTCACCATCCGAAAGCCCGACGGCAGCGAGGAACTGGCGCCACCCGTCATGCGCGTGATCGACAAGGTGCGCCACGCCAGGGACATCCAGCTGGCCGACTTCCAGTTCCTGAAAGAACAGGTGGCCGCCGGCCTTACGCCCAAGGTCACCATTCCCTCGCCCACCATGCTGCACTTCCGCGGCGGCCGCGCCGGCATCAGCAAGGAGGCCTATCCGGAGCTGGAGCCCGATTTCTACGACGACGTGGCCCGTGCCTATGGCGACGAGCTGCGTTCGCTGGCCGCGGCAGGCTGCACCTACGTGCAGATGGACGACACCAACCTCGCCTACCTGTGCGACGAGAAGATGCGCGAGGCCGCTCGCCAGCGCGGCGACGACCCCAACGAACTGCCACACCGCTACGCCAGATTCATCAACAAGGTGGTGGCGCACAGGCCGGCCGGCATGCTGCTGGCCATGCACCTGTGCCGCGGCAACTTCAAGAGCACGCATGCGGCTGCCGGCAACTACGAGCCCGTGGCCGAGGCCTTGCTGCAGGAGATGGACCTGGACGCCTACTTCCTCGAGTACGACGACGACCGGTCGGGCGACTTCCGGCCGCTACGGTACCTGCCCAAGGGCAAGACCGTGGTGCTGGGCCTCGTCACCACCAAGTTCGGCGAGATGGAAAGCAAGGACGACCTCAAGCGCCGCATCGACGAGGCGGCCCGCTTCGCGCCGCTGGAGCAGCTGGCGCTCTCGCCCCAGTGCGGCTTCTCGAGCACGGTACACGGCAACAACATCGCCGTGCAGGCCCAGCGCGACAAGCTGCGCCTGGTGGTCGAGACCGCGCGGGAAGTCTGGGGCTGACCGTCCCGGCGCACCGGTGGCGCATGCCCTGATCGCCTGGCTGCCCAGCGTCTCGCAGCACCTGCTGTTCGGCGCGCTGGCGGTGTTCGTCTACATCCTGACCAACCGGGCGCGGCGCCAGCCGCGCGCCCCGACCACGGCCATCGCCTGGGTCATGGGCCTGGCGCTGCTGCCCTATGTCATGCTGCCGCTGTTCCTGCTGTTCGGCCGGCGCAAGCTGCGGCCACTGGGCCGGCCGCGGCTGCGCGGCAGCCGGCCCACGCGCTTCACGCATTGGGCGGCCGACCTGCTGGACGGCTTCGACCTGGCGCCGCCCAGCGACAACCGCACACGCTTTCATGCCGATGGCGCGCAGGCGCGCGAGGCGCTGTGGGAACTCATTGCCGGCGCCCGGCACCGCCTGGACGTCAGCACCTTCATCATCGGCCGCGACGCCTTCGGCGATGCCGTGGTCGACCGGCTTGCCGAGCGCGCACGCGCCGGGGTGCGGGTGCGCGTGCTGCTGGACGGCTTCGGCGCACTGCAACTGCCGCGCCGGCACTTCGACCGACTGCGCGAGGCCGGCGGCGAGGTGGCCGTGTTCCGCCCACTCCTGAGCCTGCGCAACAACGGCCCGCGCAACCTGCGCAACCACCGCAAGCTGGCCATCGCCGACGACCACCGCCTGTGGAGCGGCGGGCGCAACCTGGCAGCCGAGTACTTCGAGGGCGATGCCGGAACGGCGGCCTGGACCGACCTGTCGTTCGACATCGAAGGTCCGGTGGCCGGCGCCGCGGCCTGGCAGTTCGAGCGCGACTGGAGCGCCGTGCGCCAGACCCCGCCGCGCACCGTGGCGCCCATTCCGCCCATGGCGCCTGGTGCGCCCGCGCAGTTCCTGCCCAGCGGCCCCGACCAAGCCGAGGACACCGCCCATGCGCTGCTGATCGACGCCTGCTACCGCGCCGAACAGCGCATCCTCGCCGCCACGCCGTATTTCATCCCCGACGACGGGCTGCGCGACGCCCTGCGCCGCGCCGCCCGCCGCGGCGTGGCCGTGGACATCGTGCTGCCGGCCGAATCCAACCACCGCCTGGCCGACTTCGCGCGCAGCCGCGCCATGCGCGACCTGGCCGAGGCCGGCGTCGCCTTCCACCTGCTGCCCGCCATGTCGCACGCCAAGGCCGTGGTCGTGGACGAGCAACTCGCGCTGGGCGGCTCGATCAACCTGGACCTGCGCAGCCTGCTCCTGAACCACGAGGCCGGCGTGGTGTTCTACGGCACGGCGGAGATCGGCTGGCTCGCGCAGTGGATCGAGCACCAGCGCGCGCTGGGCCGGCCCTACCAGGCCGAGACGCCGGG
This sequence comes from uncultured Pseudorhodoferax sp., assembly GCA_913776795.1. The sequence goes on from CAJYRH010000573.1 coordinate 5,218, forward strand.
GCTGGCCCGCGACATCGCCGAGGGACTGCTGCTTGCAGTGGCCTTCCAGCTGTAGGCCCATCGCCGACAACGCCCGCCCGCGGTCTTAAGCTGCGCGCCCCACCTGCCCACGCTGCCCATGGAACCCATCAACTGGCTGCTGTTCGCCGTCTTCATCGTCATCGTCGTCTACAAGCTGGCCCGCCAGGCCCTCGGCAGCCGCAAGTCGGACAAGACCGGCACCCGGCGCTGAGGCTCAGACTGCGCGCCGGCGCCCGGCCGCCTTCTCGGGAACGTTGCCCCAGGTGCCCACGTTGGCCGACTTCAGCAGCGCCGAGGCCTGCCCGGTCGCCGCCAGTTTCGCGCATGCTGCAGTTCGGGCCGGCCCTGCTGGCCGCCTGCGCGGAACTGGCGGCGACCGGGCAGGCCTCGGCGCTGCTGAAGTCGGCCAATGTAGGCACCTGGGGCAACGTGCCCGAGAAGGCGGCCGGGCGCAGGCGCGCAGGCTGAGCCTCAGCGCGGCGTGTCGGTCTTGTCCGGCTTGCGGCTGCCGAGGAGCTGGCGGGCCAGCTTGTAGACAAGGATGACGATGAAGACGGCGAAC
>CAJYRH010000574.1 GCA_913776795.1 uncultured Pseudorhodoferax sp.
ATGCGGGTCAGGGCGCGCGGCTCGGCGGCTGCGGCTTCGGGGACCTTGGCCACGTCGCGCTCGGCGAAGAAGGCGTGGATCAGGCCGGCGCGCTGCGGGCTCGCCAGGCATTGCATGAAGAGTTCGCGCTCGTACTTCAATGCCTCGTCGAAGGGCTTGTCGAGGGCGGCTTGCACCGCGTCGACGATGCGGTGCGGCGAGAACAGGTTCTTCGCCTTCTTGCCCTGCTCGGCGCGTGCGGCGGCGATGGCGGCGCGGCTGGCTTCCACGTCGGCGAGGCCGGCGGCATCGCGCGATCGGCGCGGGCCGGCGTTCGACGCCAGCAGTTCCTGTGCGTAGGCCAGGCCTTCGGCCAGCGTGTCGTCGCTCTGGGCCAGCCGGTCGATGAGGCCGAGCTTGAGCGCCTCGGCCGCGCCCACGTGGCGGCCGGTCAGCATGATGTCCAGTGCGGCAGCCGCACCCACCAGGCGCGGTGCCCGCTGCGTGCCGCCGGCGCCGGGCAACAGGCCCAACAGCACCTCCGGCAGGCCCAGCTTGGCGTTGGCCACGGCGATGCGGTAGTGCGCGGCAATCGCCACTTCCAGCCCGCCGCCCAACGCCGCGCCGTGGATGGCAGCAACCACGGGCTTCTTGCTGGACTCGATGCGCTTGCACACGTCGGTCAGCAGCGGCGGCTGTGGCGGCAGGCCGAACTCGCGGATGTCGGCGCCCGCGATGAAGCTCTTGCCCGCGCCCACGATCAGCACGGCGGCCACGGCGGCGTCGGTCTCGGCGCGTTCCATGGCCTCGGCCAGGCCGCGGCGCACGGCGGCGCCCAGGGCGTTGACGGGTGGGTTGTCCACGGTGACCAGCAGCACCTTTCCGTGCAGCTGGGTGCGCACCACTTGTTCGTCCGGCGTGTTTGCCATGGCGTTGTCTCTTTGGGTTGGGATGCGGCGCATTGTTGGCCTGCGATTGCGGCTTGACAATGGCATAGACTTCAAACACACCGTCAAGCCAATTAAGACAATGAGCCTGGATGTCCAGTCCCTGACGCTGCTGGTCCAGATCCTGGACGCGGGCAACCTGGCCGAGGCCGCGCGCCGCATGAAGATGAGCCGGGCCAACGTGAGCTACCACCTGAACCAGGTGGAGCGCGCCATCGGCCAGCAGCTGATCCGCCGCACCACGCGCCGGCTGGAGGCCACCGAGATCGGGCTCAAGCTCTACGAGCACGGCCGCGTGATCCAGAACGAGCTGCTGGCCGCGCGCGAGTCGATCGCCACGCTGGGGCAGGAGCTGAGCGGCCGCGTGCGGCTGTCGGTGCCCAGCGGGTATGGGCAACTGGCCATGTCGCCCTGGCTGCTGGAGTTCAAGCGCCGCCATCCGGCCATCGTGCTCGACGTGCTGTTCGAAAACCGCGTGGAAGACCTCATGCGCGACGAGGTGGACGTGGCCGTGCGCGTACTGTCCGAGCCGCCGCAGAACCTGGTGGCGCGCGACCTGGGGCCTGTGCGCTTCGTGGCCTGTGCGTCGCACGGCTATGCCGAGCGCGCCGGTTTGCCGCAGCGCCTGGAGGACCTGGCCCACACCCCCTTGCTGACGGCCGCCGTGATCGGCAAGCAGCTGCGCCTGGCGGCCTACCTGGAGGGCGAGCGGCACGAGGTGCTGATCGAGCCCACGCTGATTTCGGAGAACTTCATGTTCCTGCGCGACGCGGTGCTGGCCGGCCTGGGCGTGGGCCTGGTGCCCGACTACACGGTGCGCGACCTGGTGCAGGCCGGCAAGGTGGTCACGGCGCTCGACGCCTGGCGCCTGTCGATCTTCGGCACCCGCATGCACCTGCTGTACATGCCGAACCGGCACCACACGCGGGCGATGGCGACGTTCATCGAGTACGTGCTGGAGCGGGCGCGCGAAACTGCGTAGCAGCGGCGCCGCAGAAACAAGCCCCCGGTTGCGCGCTGGACCGGTTCATCGCATAAGCTGCCGTGCTTTTTTCTTCAACGGAGGTAGACCCACCATGTGCGATCTGAACGACCAGGAAGAGCTCCGCAAGTACACCCGCCGCGATTTCGGCGCCTGGGCCGCGTCGGCCGGCCTGCTGACCGTGCTGCCCGGCGTGGCCAACGCGGTGGCCGTCGCCGAACGCGACGTGGTCATTGCCACGCCGGACGGCAGCTGCGATGCCTACTTCGTCGCCCCCACCGCGGGTGCTGCGCCGGCCGTGCTGGTATGGCCCGACGTCTTTGGCCTGCGCCCTGCCTTTCGGCAGATGGGAAAGCGCCTGGCGGAGTCGGGCTACAGCGTGCTCGTCGTCAACCCCTTCTACCGCCAGAAGAAGGCGCCCACCGCGCCGCAGGGCGGCCAGACGCCGATCGCCGAAGTGATGCCGCTGATGCAGGCCCTGACGCCGGCCATGCACCTGGCCGACGGCAAGGCCTTCGTGGCCTGGCTCGACGCCCAGGCCGAGGTCGACAAGGCGCGCAAGATGGGCACCACCGGCTACTGCATGGGCGGGCCGATCGCGGTGCGCACGGCCACCGTGGCACCGGGCCGCGTGGGCGCGGTCGGCAGCTTCCATGGCGCCGCCATGGTGACGCCGGCGCCAGACAGCCCGCACCGCCTGGTGGGCCAGACGAAGGCGCACTACCTGATCGCGGTGGCCGAGAACGACGACACCAAGGACCCCGAGGCCAAGGCCACGCTGCGTGCGGCGCTGGAGAGCGCCAAGCTGCCGGCTGAGGTGGAGGTGTACCCGGCGGCGCACGGTTGGTGCCCGCCTGACACGCGGGTTTACGATGCCGCCCAGTCCGAACGTGCCTGGACGCGCCTGCTGGCGACCTTCAGCAAGGCGCTGGTCTGAACCTGCGTGCGCGCGCACCTGCGCGCCGCACAGGGGAGGTGGCCGCATGCCCGTGCCGTCGACCATGCGCCGCCGGGCCGGTGCGTCCTGCGCAGCCTCGTCGCGGGTGTCGTGGCGTTCGCCAAGGTCTGCGGACACGCTCGCCGTCGCCTGGGACGACGGCGAAGCCCCCGCACGACCGCACGAGGAGTCGGTGCCGGCCGCGCTGCATGGGCACGCAACCCGCATGCGCGCAGCGCTGCAACCGGCCTGGGCACCGCGTACAACGCCTGTGTCGGCAGCGCCACAGTTTTCGTGCGCCATCCGTTAGACTTTCGCCCGCATTTGTGGCCCGTGGTGTACACAAGGCGGCAAACGCCGCCAGCGCAACGCAGCGCAGCGGCCGCATCAAGGTTCTCAACGGATGGACAGGGTCTGCCGGGCTTGGCACGGCGGGCTGGAAGGCAAACAGACCGAAAGCTGACGATGGCCAAGGAAGACCTGATCGAAATGAACGGCGTGGTCGAGGAAGTGCTGCCCGACTCGCGTTACCGCGTCACGCTGGAGAACGGCCACAGCCTCGTGGCCTACAGCGCCGGCAAGATGCGCAAGCACCACATCCGCATCCTGGCGGGTGACCGCGTGACGCTGGAACTGTCGCCCTACGACCTGAGCAAGGGCCGCATCAAGTTCCGCCACCTCGAGTCGCGCGGGCCCGGCCCGCGCTGAGGCAGGCCCAGCCGCCGCGTCGGGCCGGCCGGCTGCGCGGTGCGGGCCGCCAACCTTCCGTCTTGCACGGCCAGCGCCCCGCGCCGAGCTGTCGCAGTACCATGCTCGCGCGCGGCACCCCTCCCACCAGCACCGCGCCCATGGCGCGCATGCTTCTTGCGTCGGACATCCCATGGACGTTCGGCAGTTGCGCTATTTCGTTGCGATCGCGGAGAGCCTGAGTTTTCGGCGCGCCGCCGACGAACTGCACATCGCACAACCTGCGTTGAGCCGGCAGATCCGGCAACTGGAGGAGCAGCTCGGCGCCCGGCTTTTGGAGCGCGACAAGCGCTCGGTCGCATTGACCGCCGCGGGCCAGGCGGTGCTGGAGCATTCCCGCACCCTGCTGGCGCAGATGCAGGGCCTGCCGGCCATCGCGCAGCGGGCCGCCTCGGGCGAGACCGGGCGGATCCGCGTCGGCTTCATCAGCCTGGTGGCGTACGAGTTCCTGCCCGCCTTGGTGCGCGAGTTCCGCAGCCGCCTGCCCCAGGTGGACGTGGTGATGCACGAATTCCCCGTCATGCACCAGTACGAGCCGCTGATGCAGGACCGCTTCGACGTGGCCATCCTGCGGCCGCTGCAGCCCGATCCGCTGATCGCCACCCAGGTCATCGACCGGGCTCGCTTCGTCGTGGCATTGCCCAGGAGCCATCCGCTGTGCCGGCAGGAGTCGCTGTCGGTGGCCGACCTGTGCAGCGAGGAGTTCATCTCACTGCCGCGGACGAACGGGCCGAGCTTCCAGGCCCAGATCGTCGGCTTCTGCCGCGATGCCGGCTTCTGCCCCACGGTGATGCGCGAAGTCGGCGACTCGCAGGCCATGATGGGTATGGTGGGCGCCGGCATGGGCGTGGCCATCGTGCCCGAGGTGGTGCGGCACCTGAAGACCGACGGGGTCGAGTACCGGCATCTGTCTGACCTGCCGCACCGGGCCGACATCGTGGTGGCCTGGAAGACAGCGGAGTCCAACCCCCTGGTCCACCAGTTCGTGCGCGCCGCGCAGCGTGCCTTTCCTCTGGCGGACACCGTTCCTCTCTGATTCCCGCACTGATCCCGCGCTGATGCCGCGCCGGCATCACAGCCTGCCCCAAACGGTATTGGCCTGCCCGGCGCAGGTTTCGCACACTGCAGACAGACAGCGCTGCAGCTGTTCCCCGCCCCCGATGTCCCCATCCCGCAGGAGAGTTCCGATGATCATGCACCCCACCAGCCCGCTTGTTCCGATCGGCCGCCGCCAGTGGCTCGCCGGGATCGCCGCGACGGCCGCCGCCAGCGTCTGGCCGGACGCCCCGGCGTTCGCGCAGGCGGCGAAGTTCGGCGCGGCCGACTGCGGCATCGCCAGCATCGATCCGCTCTATTCGATGGTCTACGTCGGCGCCAAGCAGCGCTACTTCAACGACGCCGGCCTGGACCTCAAGGCAATGAACGCGCAGAGCGGGCCGCGCGCCAAGCAGATGCTGGCGGCCGGGCAGATCTTCGCCGCGGTCTCCGGCGTGAACGACCCGGTGTCTCTGACCCTCGCCGGCAAGCAGGCAGTGCTGGTGGCGGGCTTCGACACGCGCATCCCGTTCGCCAACATCCTCATCAGCAAGAAGCTCTACGACAGCGGCGTCAAGGACATAAAGGCCCTGGCCGGCCGCTCCATCGGCATCACCCAGCCGCAGTCGGCCACCTGGCTGATGGCGGTGTACCTGGCCGACAAGGCCGGCATCAAGGACCAGCTGAAGATCCGGCCGCTGGGCGACTTCGCCACCATGCTGGGCGCGGTGAAGAGCGGGTCGGTCGATTGCTGCACGGCGACCTACTCGATGCTGAACAAGGCGCAGGCCGAAGGCTGGGGCGTGCCGCTGTTCGACGTGACCGACAACGCCGGCTGGAACGCGTCCTTCGGCGGCGACATCCCGGGCGTGGGCATCTACGTGATGCAGGAGACCATCGACAAGCGGCCCGATGCCGTACAGGCCCTGGTCACCGGGGTGGCGCGGGCCACCGACTACCTGCATCAGACCAGCGCCACCGAGGTGGTGTCGCTGATCGGTGCGGAGTACCTCAACGGCTACGCGCCGCAGCTGTCGATCGACTCCGTCACCACTTTCAAGAAGACCTGGAGCACGGACAACCTGATCACCCCCCAGCACTACGCGCGGCTGATGGAGGTGATGGGCAGCGGCCGCCAGATCGCCAACGAGGACATGGGCAAGGTGCCCTACGAGAAGATGGTCGACATGCGCTTCGTGAAGAAGGCGCGGGGCCTCGCATGATCGACATCTCCCACATCAGCAAGGCCTACCTCAGCGCGACGCGCGAGACCTGGGCCATCGGCGATGTCAGCCTGCAGGTGCGCAGGGGCGAGTTCGTCTGCATCGTGGGGCCGAGCGGCTGCGGCAAGAGCACGCTGCTGAACATGGTCGGAAGCTTCATGGCGCCCAGCGCGGGACAGATCTCCATCGACCACATCCCGGTGGTGCCGGGCACCATCCCGAACCGACTGGGCTACATCTTCCAGAAGGACACGGTGCTGCCCTGGTACACGGTGGGGCGCAACATCGGCCTGGGCCTGAAGTTCCGCGGCTACTCCGAGCTGCAGATCGCCGAGAAGGTCAAGCGCCTGCTGGCGCTGGCCAACCTGTCGGGCAGCGAGGACATGTTGCCGCACCAGCTTTCGGGCGGCATGCGCCAGCGTGTCGCGCTGCTGATGACCCTGGCCTGCGAACCCGACGTGCTGCTGCTGGACGAGCCATTCGGCGCGCTCGACAGCAACACCAAGATGACGCTGCACCACGAACTGCTGACGATCTGGCAGAAGCTGGGCCAGACGGTGGTGATGGTGACGCACGACCTGGACGAAGCCGTCACGCTGGCCGACCGGGTGATCGTGCTGTCGGCGCCGCCGAGCCGCGTGGTGCTGGACCACCACGTGGACCTGCCACGCCCGCGCAACGTGTTCGCGCTGCGCGACTCCGAGGATTTCGGCCGCAACGTGCGCGCCATCTGGAGCGTGCTGGGACGCGAGTTCCAGGCCGCGCAAAACACCGCCAAGGAGGCTTCCGATGTCGCCTGAACCCACCGCCGCCGCCGCGCTGCACGGCGCCGAGCGCGCCGCCGCCACGCAACGCATCCAGGAGTTCGCCGCGGCGTCGCGGCGGGCGGCACGGCGCGAGGCGACCATCGTACTGGCCTGGCAGCTGGCCCTTTTCGCCAGCTTCATCGGCCTGTGGGAAGGGCTCACGCGCCTGCCCTGGTTCGTGGCCAACACCTTCCTCGATCCGTTCTTCGTGAGCCGGCCCTCGATGGTGCTGGAGCGGATCTACGCCTGGACCTTCGGCGCCCAGGCCGGCTTCATCTGGCCGCACCTGGCCTCCACCGTCACGGCCACGCTGCTCGGGCTGGTGGTCTCGGTCGTCACCGGCTTCGTGTGCGGCCTGGGGCTGTCGCAAAGTCCGCGGCTGGCGCGCGTGCTGGGGCCGTTCATCACGGGCGCCAACTCGCTGCCGCGCATCGCCTTCGTGCCGCTCATCACCATGATCTTTGGCCTGGGCCTGCTGTCCAAGGTGGTCACGGCCTGGTTCATCGTCTTCTTCCTGGTGTTCTTCAACACCTTCAAGGGCGGCCAGAGCATCGAGCCCCACCTGATCAACTTCTGCCGCACGCTGGGCGCTTCGCGCACCCACCTGCTGTGGAGCGTGCGGGTGCCCTACGTGATGGGCTGGATGTTCGCGGCGCTGCCGAACGCGGTGGCCTTCTCGCTGATCGGTGTGGTGATCTCGTAGTTCGTCGGCTCGGACCAGGGCATGGGCTACTTGATCATCACCTCGCTGTCGACGCTGAACGCGAGCGACATGTTCGCCACGATCACGCTGCTGTCCATCCTGGGCATCGTGCTGGTCTCGGCCATCCGCCACGTCGAGCGCCGGCTGATGCGCTGGACACCCGAATTCCGCGATGCCGCCTGAACCGCGCACCGCCCACCACCCCTTCACACGCAGGAGCAACCCATGACCACCACGCTGCAAAAGCCCCGCGAGACCGAGCCGACCATCGGTGGCTCGATCTACATCAAGCCCGACACCATGGAGTGGAAGCCTACGCGCTTCGAGAAGGTGTCGATCAAGGTCCTCTACGAGAACGCCGCGCAGGGCGAGATGACCTGCCTGCTGAAGCTGGAGCCGGGGGCCTTCATCCCGTTCCACAAGCACCCCGAGCTGGAACAGACCTACGTGCTGAGCGGCTCGGTGGAGAACCACGACGGCGTGGCCCTGCAGGGTGACTACATCTGGCGCAAGCCCGGCTCGTTCCACGACAACCGCTCGGACACCGGCGCCCTGGTGCTTGCGGTGTACCGCAAGCCGAACATCTTCTTCCACGACACCACCGGCGAGACGGCCGGCTTCTAGTGGCCAGGCTGCAGCAACTTCAGCAACTGCAGCCCAAGGCCTGCGGGCCCACCGCGCCGACACGGCGCGCGGCGCGGCAGAGGGTGCGGATGCGGTCCTGTACTGCGTCGGAGGCGACGACGGTGTCCGTGCAGTGCTGCGGGGCGAAACTGCCGCGCAGCCGGCGCTGGGACATCTCCAGCCTGGTGACGCGGCTGCCCTGACGGCCGCCGTAGGCGTTCAGCGCTTGCTGCGCAGCGTGCGGCTCAGCAGCACCACGGGCAGCAGCCCGACCAGCACCAGCGCCAACGAGGGCAGGGCGGCCTCGCCCAGCCGCTCGTCGCGGGCCAGTTGGTAGGCCACCACGGCCAGCGTGTCGGTGTTGAACGGGCGCAGCACCATGGTGGCGGGCAGCTCCTTCATGACGTCCACGAACACCAGCAGCGCCGCCGCCGCGGCCGAGCGCTGCAACAGCGGCCAGTGCACGCGCGCCATGAGCCCCAGGCCCCCCGTGCCCAGCATGCGGGCCGAGTCGTCGAAGCTCTGCGGGATGCGCGCGTAGCCGCTCTGCATGGACTGCAGCGCCACCGCGCAGAAGCGCACCAGGTAGGCCCAGACGATGCCCAGCGCCGTCGCCGTGACCCAGTAGGCCGCGCCCAGCTGCGGCGCGGCCTGCTGCAGCCAGCCAACCGGCAGCAGCAGCCCGACCACAATCACCGCGCCCGGCACCGCATAGCCCAGGCCCACCAGCTGCACGGCGACGCGCTGCACGGTGCGCGGCGTGCAGCGCACGCAGAAGGCCAGGAACAGTGCCAGTGCCACGGCGAAGGCCGAGGTCAGCGCGCCCAGCCAGATGCTGTTCGTGGCCCACTGCACGAAGCGGTCCCAGGGCAACACCGACCAGTCGGCCGCCAGCGGCCGCAGCATGAAGGCCACCGGCAGCACGAAGCCCATCAGCACCGGGAAGACGCACAGCGCCTGCGCCAGCAGCTGGCGCCCGCCGGTCAGCACCAGCGGCCGGCCGTCGTGGCTGCCGGCGCGCCCGCGCGTGCTGGCGAAGCGCATGCGCGCTTGCGCGCGCTGCTCGTGTGCCAGCAGCACGACGAAGAAGACCAGCAGCATGGTCGCCAGCTGGGCCGCGGCGATGCGGTTGTCCATGGCCAGCCAGGCCTTGTAGATGCCGGCCGTGAAGGTCTGGATGCCGAAGTAGCTGGACACGCCGAAATCGGCCAGCGTCTCCATCAGCGCCAGCGCCGTGCCGGCCGCGATCGCCGGCCGCGCCATCGGGAGCGCCACCTCGCGCACGCGCCGGCCCAGCGGGGCGCCCAGCAGCCGCGCCGCTTCCATCAGGTGTGCTGCACGCTCGGCCAGCGCCGTGCGCGCCAGCAGGTAGACATAGGGGTACAGCGTGAAGGTGAACACCACGGCCGCGCCGCCCAGGCTGCGCACCTCGGGCAGCACGCGGCCGCGCAGGCCGAATGCCTCGCGCAG
>CAJYRH010000575.1 GCA_913776795.1 uncultured Pseudorhodoferax sp.
GGCCCGCCCGGGTAATCGCCCTGCGCCATGGCGGGCCTGTCACGCTGATCGTGCCATTCCCGGCCGGCAGCGTGACCGACGCGCAGATGCGTGTGCTGGCGCAGGAGGCGGGCAAGCGCCTGGGCCAGCCCGTGGTCGTCCTCAACAAGCCCGGCGCCACCGGCACGCTGGGCCCGGCCACCATGGCCAGGACCAGCAAGCCCGACGGCTACACCCTCTCGGCCATCGCCTCGTCCCTGACCGGACTGCCGCACATGCAGAAGGTGGCTTACGACCCGCTCAAGGACTTCAGCTACATCCTCAGCGTGACGGGCTACAGCTTTGCGCTGGTGGTGCCCAGGAGTTCGCCGATCCAGACGCTGGACGATTACGTGGCGGCCGCACGCGCCCAGCCCGGCAAGGTCAGCTACGCCTCGTCCGGCATTGGCGGTGGCACGCACCTGGCCATGTCGCAGTTCGCGGCGTGCAGCAGGATCGAACTGAACCACATCACCTTCAAGGGTGGTGCCGACGCCACTGCGGCCTTCCTGGGCGGCCATGTGGACAGCCAGGCCGACGGCGCCTGGGGCGCACTGGCGGACAACGGCCAGGCCCGCCCGCTGCTCGTGCTGACGCCGACCCGCGTGCCGCAGTACCCCGACGTGCCCACGCTGAAGGAGAAATGCCCCGACGCCGCAGTGGATGGCCAGGTCATCGGCATTGCCGGGCCGGCCGGCCTGCCGGCCGAGGTGGTGCGCAAGCTGCACGACGCCTTCAAGGCAGCCATGGCCGAGCCCGCGTTCGAACAGGCGCTGCGCGCGGCCAAGCAGCAGCCCATCTACATGGGCAGCCAGGCCTACACGGACTACATGCACAGGAACTTCGAGGACAAGCGCGTCCTCGTCAAGGCCATCGGCCTGTACGTGAACTGAGGAGAGAAACCCTATGAGCGAGACATCCGACAAACCTGCGCAATGGGCCGCACGCGTCCAGGAAGCGGCCAACGGCAACGCCGAGTTTGCGGCCGGCGCCGAGTGGCTGGACTTGAAGCTGCTGCTGCGCATCGGCGAGGCAGCCTGGTGGTTCAAGGTCTACCGCGGCCGCGTGATCGATGCCATGCCCTACGCGGTGGCCACCAACCGGCTCGGCTACGAGGTGCTGGTCGGTGGGTCGCGCGCGGCCTGGCAGCGCATCGTCGAGCGAAGCAGCTCGTTCGGCCGCGAGCACGCGATGGGCGCGCTGCACGTGGACGGCCTGCGCGTGGAGGGCGACCGCTCCTACCGCGCGTTGGTGGCGCTCGGTGACCAGATCGTCCGCAGCGTCGGACTTGCGCAGGAGTGAAGGGCATGGCGAGTTTCGAAAACATCCAGGGCCGCTATGCCGACATCGGCGGCACCAAGATCTACTACGACGAACTGGGCAGCGGCGTGCCCATGGTCTGCGCGCACACGGCGGGCGGCTGCTCCATGCAGTGGCACGACATCATGCCGCTGCTGGCGCGCGCGGGCTTTCGCGTGATTGCGCTGGACCTGCCGGGCCACGGCAAGTCCTACCCGGTGCGCTGGACCCCGTTCACGCACATGCGCGACTACGCCGAGTTCGTCTGGGGCTTCGTGCAGCACGTGGCGCGCGGCGAGAAGGCGGTGTTCATGGGCTGCTCCATCGGCGCCAACATGGCGACCGACCTGGCGGCCCACCACGGCGCCGACCTGCGCGCTGTGGTGGCCATGGAAGGCGCGGCGCGCACCTCGCCGCTGTACGACGTGCGCCGCAGCAGCGAGCCGCATGCGCACGTGTGCCGCGGCTATTTCTCCGAGGCGGTGACGGTGGCGTCGTGCGCGCAGCCCATGCGCGAGGGCAAGGACACCGAGCTGCAATGGCTGCACCGCTATGCGCCGCAGCAGGTGGCCACGAGCGACCTGCAGTGCTGGATGAACCACGACGTGCGCGACCGCATGAAGGACGTGGCCTGCCCTTACCTGAACGTGCGCGGCGAGGCCGACTTCTTCCTGTCGCAGGAGGTGGTGGACGCGACCATGGCCGACATCCCCGACGGGCTGGGCGAGGCGGTGTGCCTGGAGCGCATCGGCCACTACCCGATGTTCGAGCAACCCCAGCTGACCGCCGACGTGGTGCTCGATTTCCTGCGCCGGCGCGGCGTGGTCTGAACCAAGGAGCCTCGATGGCGCACTACCAGTTGATCGTCTTCAGCAACCCCGTGGCCGGCCAGGAGGAGGCCTTCCACCGTTGGTACACGCAAACCCACATCCGCGACCTGCTGAAGGTGCCCGGCGTGCGCACGGCCCAGCGCCATGCGGTGCTGGCGGACCTGAGCCGCGCACCGTTGGCCGGCTTCGTCGCCGAGTACGCCATCGAGAGCGAGGACATCGCGGCCACCATCGGCGACATCCGCGGCCGGCTCGGGACGGCGCAGATGCCCATGGACGATGCGTTCGACCGCAGCAGCTCGTCCTTCGTCGTGGCCGAGCCGGTGGGGCCGCTGCGGCACTCGCCGAACGCCGACGACCTCGGCGCGTCGGTCCGGGCCGTGTCCTTCGTCTTCAGCAACCCGGTGGACGGCCGCGAGGCCGATTACCAGCAGTGGTACGACGGCACCCACATCGATGACCTGCTGCGCGTGCCCGGCTACCGCAGCGGCCAGCGCCTGCGCGTGCTGCCCGAACTGAGCCGCAACGTGCGGCATGCCGTGGTGGCGCGCTACGCCATCCACACGCCCGACCTGGCCGCCACCATGGCCACGGCGCGCAGCCGCCTGGGCACGCCCGACATGGTGCTGAGCCCGGCGTTCGACATGGCCGGTGCCAGCTTCAACCTCACGCGACCGCTGACCGACCGGCTGCTGGCGGCCTGAGGCCTTCATTCCAACAACGGAGACAAGCATGCAACGACGCACCACCCTGCGCCTGGGCGCCCTGGCCCTCGCGCTGGCTGCCGCCCCGGGCTTCGCCCAGAAGATCTACGGCCCCGGCGTCAGCGACACCGAGATCGTGCTGGGCCAGACCCAGGCCTACAGCGGGCCGCTGTCGGCCTTCGGCACACTCGGCAAGGTCGAGGAGGCCTGGTTCCGCAAGGTCAACGACGAGGGCGGTGTGAACGGCCGCAAGATCCGCCTGATCTCGCTGGACGACGCGTACAGCCCACCCAAGACGCTGGAACTCACGCGCAAGCTGGTCGAGCAGGACAACGTGCTGGCCATCTTCAGCACCATGGGCACGCCGACCAACACGGCCGTGCACCGCTACCTGAATGGCAAGAAGGTGCCGCACCTGCTCATCAGCTCGGGCGCGAGCAAATGGAACGACCCCAAGAACTTCCCGTGGTCGCTGGGCTTCAACCCGAACTTCCACACCGAGGGGAAGACCTATGCGCAGCTGATCCTCAAGAGCAGACCTGACGCCAGGATCGGCCTGCTGTACCCGAACGACGACTTCGGCAAGGACTACACCAACGGCTTCAAGGAGGGGCTGGGCGACAAGCAGAAGATGATCGTCTCGGAGCAGACCTACACCTCGACCGACCCGACCGTGGACTCGCAGCTGGTGGCGCTCAAGGCCTCGGGCGCGGATGTGTTCTTCAACGTGGGAACGCCCAAGTTCGCGGCCCAGGCGATCCGCAAGGCCGGCGAGCTGGGCTGGAAGCCGATGCAGTTCCTCAACAACGCGTCCTCGTCCATCGGTGCCACGCTGGTGCCGGCCGGTGTGGAACACGCGGTGGGCATCGTCACCGTGCAGTACCTCAAGGACGCCACCAACAAGCGCTGGGCCGAGGACCCGGGCATCGCCGAGTTCAAGGCCTTCATGCAGAAGTACTACCCGCAGGGCGATCTCAAGGACTTCGTCAACACCATGGGCGTGGCCCATGCGCAGACCATGGTGCAGATCCTGAAACAGTGCGGCGACGACCTCTCGCGCGAAAACGTGATGCGCCAGGCCGCCAACCTCAAGGACCTGCAGCTGTCGGTGATGATCCCCGGCGTGAAGATCAACACCGGCCCTGGCGACCATGCGCCGATCGAGTCGGTGCAGATGGTGCGCTTCGATGGCGCCGAGTGGGTGCCGTTCGGCGAGATCATGGGGCTGCGATAAAGCCCACCCCGTCTGGCCGGCGCACTGCGTGTCGCCGACCCATCCCCCTCGAGGGGCGCACCCAGCGGCCCGGCAGAGCCGCTTCCGCGGATGCACCGGCATGGCGTGGTCGCCGCCTTTCGCACCACGACAGGCGTGACGCTGCCGACGAACCGGATGTGGGGCCTTGCGTGGCTCAGCCCTGTTCGACGGCCTGGCGCATCGCACCGACCAGCGTGGCCGGCTCCTGCGCGCCCGACACC
>CAJYRH010000576.1 GCA_913776795.1 uncultured Pseudorhodoferax sp.
GGGCACGTTGTGCGCTTCCAGCGCCTGCATCCAGTCGGCCTTGCTGCGCTGGGCCAGCAGCGCGCGCAGTTCGGGGATCAGCACCTTGCGGTGCACCACGCGGTCGGCGTTGCGGGCGAAGCGCGGATCGCGGGCTAGGTCCTCGCGGCCCGCCACGGCGCAGAAACGTGCGAACTGCGCGTCGTTGGCCACGGCCAGGATCATGTGGCCGTCGGCGGTGGGGAACACCTCGTAGGGCACGATGTGCGGATGCGCGTTGCCAAGCCGGCCCGGCACGCGCTCTGAACAGAAGTACGACAGCACCTGTGTGACGTTCACGGCCACGGCGGTGTCCAGCAGCGCCATGTCGATGAACTGGCCCTCGCCGGTGCGCTCGCGGTGGGCGATGGCCGCCGTCAGCGCGATGGTGGTGTACAGCCCGGTGAGGTAGTCGACGATGGGGATGCCGACCTTCTGCGGGCCGCCACCGGGCTCGCCGTCGGCCTCGCCCGTGATGCTCATCATGCCGCCCATGCCCTGGAACACGAAGTCGTAGCCCGGCCGGTGCGCCAGCGGCCCGGTCTGGCCGAAGCCCGTGACCGAGCAGTAGATCAGCGAAGGCTGGATGCGGCGCAGGTCCTCGTAGCCCAGGCCGTAGCGCGCCAGGTTGCCGGCCTTGTAGTTCTCGATCAGCACGTCGCTCTGCGCCACCAGGCGGCGCAGCAGCTCCTGGCCCTGCGGCGTGGCGATGTCCAGCGTGACCGACTTCTTGTTGCGGTTGCCAGACAGGAAGTAGGCCGATTCCCGCGTCTCGCGGCCTTCGCCGTCGCGCAACCAGGGCGGGCCGAAGCCGCGCGTGTCGTCGCCCTCGCCCGGGCGCTCGACCTTGATGACCTCGGCACCGAGGTCGGCCAGGTTCTGCGCCGCCAGAGGCGCAGCCAGGATGCGCGAGAGGTCGATCACGCGCAGGTGCGAATAGGGTCCAGCCATTTGATTTTCACAATATCGAATTTAGATTCGACATCATAAAATCACAGGCTCCCAATTCCCTGCGTTTTTCCGCCATGACCCACCGCACCCAGGGGCCGCTGGCCGGCCTGCGCGTCCTCGAGTTCGCCGGCATCGGCCCCGGCCCCTTCGCCACCATGCTGCTCAGCGACATGGGGGCCGATGTGCTGCGCATCGACCGTCCGGGCGCTGGCCCGCGCCCGCCGCACGACGTGGTCTCGCGCGGACGCCGCGTGGTCGAACTGGACCTGCAGCAGGCAGCGGCCGTGGACCAGGTGCTGGAACTCATCGCGCGCAGCGACGTGCTGATCGAAGGCTTCCGCCCCGGCGTCATGGAGCGGCTGGGGCTGGGCCCGGACACCGCGCTGGCACGCCAGCCGGCGCTGGTGTACGGCCGGCTGACCGGCTGGGGCCAGGACGGACCGCTGGCGCAGGCGGCCGGGCACGACATCGGCTACATCGCGCTGGCCGGCGCGCTGGCCACCTTCGGGCCGGCCGGGTCCGCGCCGCTGCCGCCCATGAACCTGGTGGGCGACTACGGCGGCGGCTCGCTGTACCTCACGACCGGCATCCTCGCGGCCCTGCACGAGGCCAAGGCCAGCGGCCGCGGCCAGGTGGTCGATGCGGCCATCGTCGACGGCACGGCCTCGCTGCTGGCGCTGTACGCCGGCCGCACCAGCGGCGGGCTCTGGTCCGACCAGCGCGGCGCCAATCTGCTGGACGGCGCAGCCCACTACTACCGCTGCTACCGCACGTCCGACGCCCGCTACATGGCCGTCGGCGCGATCGAGCCCAAGTTCTTCGCCGTGCTGTGCCGCGTGCTGGGGGTGGACCCGGCCGAGGTGCCGCAGGCCGACCGTGCCGGCTGGCCTGACCATGCCGCGCGTTTCGCGGCGCTGTTCGCGACCCGCACCCAGGCCGAGTGGACCGCCGCCTTCGACGGCACCGACGCCTGCGTGGCGCCGGTGCTGGCCCCGCGCGAGGCCGGCGCCCATCCGCACATGGCCACGCGTGGCGTGTGGCGCGACATCGACGGCGTGCTGCAGCCCGCGGCCGCACCGCGCTTCTCGCGCAGCGGGCAGGGCGTGCAAGGCCCGCCGCCTGCCGCAGTGCAGGCGGTCGGCGAAGCCCTGGCCAAATGGGTGCCGCGGGGGTAGGCGCTCAGCCCCAGTCGGCCATGCGCTCGCCCAGGCGGATCGCGCGCGCTGGCGCCCACTCCGGGTTGAAGCGCAGTGCGCCCTCGGGGAACAGCATGACCACGGTGGAGCCAAGCAGGAAGCGGCCCATCTCCTCGCCCTGGCGCAGGCTGACCTGTCCGTCCGGGTATTCCCAGCTGCGCAGCTCGCCCGAGCGGGGCGGGTTCACCACGCCATGCCACACGGTGGCCATGCTGCCGACGATGGTGGCACCGACCAGCGTCAGCACCAGCGGACCATGGGCGGTCTCGAACACGCAGACCACGCGCTCGTTGCGTGCGAACAGGCCCGGCACGCCGCGCGCCGTGGTCGGGTTCACCGAGAACAGCTCGCCCGGCACATGGACCATGCGCACCAGCCGCCCGTCGCAGGGCATGTGGATGCGGTGGTAGTCCCGCGGGCTCAGGTACAGCGTGGCGAAGCTGCCGTGGCGGAAGCGCCCGGCCAGCGCCGCGTCACCGCCGATCAGCGCACGCGTGGAATAGGCGTGGCCCTTGGCCTGGAAAATCTGGTCGTCCTCGATGCGGCCGAACTGGCTGATGGCGCCGTCGACCGGGCAGACCAGATCGGCCTGGGCCAGAGGCCTGGCGCCATCCTTGAGCGCCCGCGTGAAAAACTCGTTGAAGCTGGAATACGAGGCGATGTCCGGATCGGCCGCCTCCGTCATGTCGACACCGTACTTGCCCACGAACCAGCGGATCAGCGCCGTCGTGCGTGCGCCGCGGCGGGCCGAGGCTACCTTCCCGGCAAACCGTGTCAAACGGTGCTTTGGCAGGAGGTATTGCGGCAGGACGGCAAGGCGGTCGGACAAGTGGGCACTCTCTTCGTGGTCGGTCTGGAAGTGTAGCCGTCGCCCCCGGAGCGCACGTAGGCCGGCGGCTGCGACGAGAATCGGACACATGGCCACCGCCGCCCGCATCCCGCCGATCCAGTGCCTGCTGACCTTCGAGGCGCTCGCGCGGCTGCGCAGCGTGACGCTGGCGGCCGACGAACTCTGCGTCACGCCCAGTGCCGTGAGCCACCGCGTGCGCCAGCTCGAGCAGAGCATCGGCACCAAGCTGTTCGGACGCGCCGACTTCTCGCTGACCACCGAGGGCAGCGAGTACCTGGCCCATGTGCGCGAGGGCCTGGCGATGCTGGGCCGCTTCCCGGGCGCCC
Organism: uncultured Pseudorhodoferax sp.; assembly: GCA_913776795.1. The sequence goes on from CAJYRH010000576.1 coordinate 3,342, forward strand.
AGCCGGCACCCGGCAAGCGCAAGCTGCGCCTGGCCGTGACGCCGACCTTCGCCCGCGCCATCCTGATCCCGCGGCTGCGCCAGTTCACCGAGGCCTACCCCGAGATCGACCTGCTGTTGCAGGTCAGCATTCCGTTGCTGGACGTGGTGGCCGAGGACGCCGACCTCATGGTGCGCTTCGGCGCCGGCCGCTATGCCGACGTCGAGCATCTGCTGCTGGCGCGCGACGAGGTCACGCCGCTGGCCGCGCCCAGCTTCCTGCGCGAAGCCGGTGGGCCCTTCGCCCAGGCCGAAGACCTCGAAGGCCAGCGCCTGCTGCGCTCGGCGCTGGACCCCTGGCGCACCTGGTTCGCGGCCCGCAAGCTGGACTGGCCCGAGCCCGGCGAAGGCTCGCAGTTCAATGACGTGGGCCTCATGTGCGACGCCGCGGCGGCCGGCATGGGCATCGCGCTGGTGCGGCTCAAGCTGGCCGCACCCTGGCTGGACAGCGGCGCGTTGGTGCGCATCGGCACCACGCCGGCCTTCACCGAAAGCGTGCCCAGTCCGCACGCGCACTACCTGTGCTGGCGCACCGGCACCATGGACCGCTGGGAGTGCACGGCCTTTGCCGACTGGCTGCGCCAGGCGCTGGCCTGAAGCGGCTTCACGCCGGGCTTGAACTTTCCTCAGCCGCGCGGCGGCACGCTGGCTTACAGTCTGGCGCCCCCACGGAGAACACCATGGCCGAGACTGCCCTGCCGCCCGCCGAGACCCTGGCCGCTCTGCGCCGCGTGCTGCCCGCGCACGCGCTGCTGTCGCAGCCCGAGGACACCACGCCCTACGAATGCGACGGCCTGACGGCCTACCGCCAGCGCCCCATGGCCGTGGCCCTGCCCGAGACCTACGAACAGGTGCAGGCCGTGCTCAAGACCTGCCATGCATTGGGTGTGCCGGTGGTCGCGCGCGGCGCCGGCACCGGCCTGTCGGGTGGCGCCATGCCGCATGCCCAGGGCGTCACGCTGTCCATGGCCAAGTTCAACAAGATCCTGAAGATGGACCCGGTCAGCCGCACGGCCGTCGTGCAATGCGGCGTGCGCAACCTGGCGATCAGCGAGGCGGCCGCGCCGCACGGCCTGTACTACGTGCCCGACCCGTCCAGCCAGATCGCCTGCACCATCGGTGGCAACGTGGCCGAGAACTCCGGCGGCGTGCACTGCCTCAAGTACGGCTTGACCGTGCACAACGTGCTGCAGATCAGCGGCTTCACGGCCGAGGGCGAGCCCATCACCTTCGGCGGCGCGGCACTCGATTCGCCCGGCCTGGACCTGCTGGCCCTGGCCATCGGCTCCGAAGGCATGCTGGCCGTGGCCACCGAAGTCACCGTCAAGCTCGTGCCCAAGCCGCAACTGGCGCGCTGCATCATGGCCAGCTTCGACGACCTGCGCAAAGCCGGCGACGCGGTGGCCGCCGTGATCGCGGCCGGCATCCTCCCGGCCGGCCTGGAAATGATGGACAAGCCCATGACGGCCGCCGTGGAAGACTTCGTGCGCGCCGGCTACGACCTCACGGCCGAGGCCATCCTGCTCTGCGAGAGCGACGGCACACCCGAGGAGGTCGAGGAAGAGATCGGCCGCATGAGCGACGTGCTGCGCGCCAGTGGCGCCACGGCCATCGCCGTGAGCCGGGACGAGGCCGAGCGCCTGCGCTTCTGGAGCGGCCGCAAGAACGCCTTCCCGGCCTCGGGCCGCATCAGCCCCGACTACATGTGCATGGACTCGACCATTCCGCGCAAGCGCCTGGCCGACATCCTGCTGGCCATCGCCGAGATGGAAAAGAAGTACGGCCTGCGCTGCGCCAACGTGTTCCACGCCGGCGACGGCAACCTGCACCCGCTGATCCTGTTCGATGCCAACGACCCCGACCAGCTGCACCGCTGCGAGCTGTTCGGCGCCGACATCCTGGAGACCAGCGTGGCCATGGGCGGCACCGTGACCGGCGAGCATGGCGTGGGCGTGGAAAAGCTCAACAGCATGTGCGTGCAGTTCTCCGCCGAGGAGAACGCGCAGATGTTCGGCATCAAGGCCGCCTTCGACCCCAAGGGTCTGCTGAACCCGGGCAAGGTGATCCCCACACTGAACCGCTGCGCCGAGTACGGCAAGATGCTGGTGCGCGGCGGCCGGATCGCGCACCCGGATCTGCCGCGTTTTTGATTTACTCAATGGGCTGAGTAAACTATCTCAGCCCATTGAGTAATTTCCCGATGCCCACCGAGATCCAGCGCGTCGCGCTGCAGCCATTCATCGAACGCCTGCGCGAACCGCGCCGTTTTCTGCAGGTGCTGGCGGGGCCGCGCCAGGTGGGCAAGACCACGCTGGTGCGGCAGGCGCTGGCAGCACTTTCATCCGAGCGCGTTGCGCAGCACAGCGTCAGCGCAGACAGTCCGGGCCTGCAGGGGTCGAGCTGGCTCGCGGCGCAGTGGGAAACCGCACGCGCGCTGGCCGCGCAGGCCGGCAGCTGCATCCTGGTGCTCGACGAGGTGCAGAAGCTCCCTGGTTGGACCGAGGAGGTCAAGCGCCTGTGGGATGAGGACAGCGCCGCCGGCCGCGACGTGCGCGCCGTGGTGCTGGGCTCCGCGCCGCTGCTGATCGCGCGCGGCCTGACCGAGAGCATGGCCGGCCGCTTCGAGATCACGCGCCTGGGCCACTGGCGCTACACCGAAATGCGCGAGGCCTTCGACTTCACGCTGGAGCAGTACATCTTCTTCGGCGGCTACCCGGGTGCCGCGCCACTGGCGCACGACGAAGCCCGCTGGGCCGCCTACATCCGCGACGCGCTGATCGAAACCACCATCAGCAAGGACGTGCTGCTGATGGCGCCGGTGCAGAAACCTGCGCTGCTGCGCCGGCTGTTCGACCTGGCCTGCCGCTACAGCGGCCAGATGCTGAGCTACCAGAAGATGATGGGCCAGCTGGCCGATGCCGGCAACACCACCACGCTGGCGCACTACCTGGAGCTGCTGGAAGGCGCAGGCATGGTCTGCGGGCTGCAGAAGTATGCCGGCCAGGTGCTGCGCCAGCGCGCCTCCAGTCCCAAGCTGCAGGTCTACAACACGGCACTGATGGGCGCACTGGCCGTGGCCGAGGGCTGGGGCTTCGCGCAGCTGCGCGCCACGCCCGAGCAATGGGGTCGCCTGGTCGAAAGCGCCGTGGGCGCAGAACTGCTGGCGCGCCAACTCACGCACAGCAGCACGCAGCCTGCGCTGTACTACTGGCACGAAGCCGGCCGCGAGGTCGACTATGTGCTGCCCGACGGCCGGGAGCTGTTTGCGCTGGAGGTCAAGAGCGGCCGGCATCGCGGCAATGTCTCCGGGCTCGATGCATTCCGCGCGGGCTTTCCCAAGGCCAGGCCGCTGGTGCTCGGCACCGGCGGCCTCGACCTCCACCACTGGTTCAAGACACCATGATCCCCCTGCGCGGATTGGCCTGGCTGCTCGCTCTGCAATCGCTGGGTGAACTGCTGGCGCGCGGCCTGCACCTGCCGTTCCCCGGCCCCGTCATCGGCATGGTGCTGCTTCTCTTGGCCCTGCGCTGGCAGCCGGTGCGCACGCCGGTGGCGGCCTGTGCGGACTTCCTGCTCTCGCACCTGTCGCTGCTCTTCGTTCCGGTCGGCGTGGGAGTGATCGTGCACCTGCCGCTGCTGGCGCAGTACGGGGGCCGCATGCTGGTCGTGCTCGTGGTCTCGACCTGGGTCGGCCTGGCCGTCACGGCGCTGGTGCTGTACCTGGGCCGACGCGGCCCGACCGACTGAGCAGACCATGGCGCAGTTCGTCGAACTCTGGGTCTACCTTTCCGCCACGCCGCTGTTCGGACTGACGGCCACGCTGGTGGTCTATGTGCTGGCCCAGGCCGCCTATGCGCGGCTGGGCCACGCGCCCTGGGCCAACCCGGTGCTCTGGAGCGTGGTCAGCATCGGCGCGGTGCTGCTCGCCACGCGGCTGCCCTACCCCACTTACTTCGCGGGTGCGCAGTTCATCCACTTCCTGCTGGGCCCGGCCGTCGTGGCACTGGGCTGGCCGCTGTGGCAACGCCGTGCGGAACTGCGCCAGCGCTGGGGCCGGTTGCTGCTGGCAGCCCTGGCCGGTGGCAGTGCGGCCTGTGCCACCGCCGTGGTGCTCGGCCGCGCGCTCGACCTGCCGCCCGATGTGGTGCTCTCGATGGCGCCCAAGTCGGTCACGGCACCCGTCGCCATGGGCGTGGCCCAGGCCATCGGCGGCATTCCAGCGCTGTCGGCCGTGTTCGCGGTGATCACCGGCC